>JBGMRO010000264.1:0-5886 GCA_048061555.1 Thiohalomonadales bacterium
TAAAAAACTTACTAAGAGATCTAGGGTACAACAATACCGTAGAAGCCGATGATGGCCAAACTGCGTTACCTATATTGAATGCGGGTGGCATTGATTTTTTGGTGACCGACTGGAATATGCCCGGCATGCAGGGTATTGATCTTCTTAAGTCAGTGAGGGCCGATGGGACATTGGGAGCATTGCCAGTACTGATGGTGACTGCTGAATCTAAACGGGAGCAAATTGTTGAAGCCGCGCAAGCAGGTGTCAATGGTTATATTGTGAAACCTTTTACTGCCCAGACGTTAAAAGAAAAAATCGATAAGATCTGGGAAAGAATTGATGCTGAAAGCTAATTGTATTTCAGGCGAGGATTATAACTAAAATGCAAAATTCGAATACAAAAGTGGACGATGGTGACGAATCGGCTGAGACGGTAATAAGACGAGCAGAAGAATTAGTTCAAGAACTTCGACAAGGTAATAATGATGCCGCAGACTCCATACTCCAGCAAATCAGTAAGGTCAAAGAAACTAGCTTATATTCAGAGGTAGGCAAAATGACCCGCCAATTACACGATGCACTAGAACATTTTCGCAAAGATACGCGGATATATAATTTGGCCGAGGAGGCCATTCCTGACGCAAAGGCTCGTTTGTCACATGTCATTTCAATGACCCAGCAAGCCGCGGATAAGACATTAAATGCAGTGGAAAGCACTATTCCCGTTGCCGAACGCATTTCAACTGAGTCAAACGAATTGGGTAAAACCTGGAAAAAATTTCGCCAGCGCGAATTATCGGCAGATGAGTTTCGGACTCTGGCCGATGATATAGAAAAATTTTTGGGTCAAATTGGGAATGATTCCAGTGTGATGAAAGAAAATCTAAATGAAGTATTAATGGCGCAAGGTTTTCAAGATATTACGGGCCAGATTATTAAGCAAGTGATAACGCTTGTCGAAGAAGTCGAGACAAATTTAGTTGATTTAGTCCGCCTGACAGGCAATAAATATGGTGAGAATATTGATGACTCGGATTCGATCGATGCTACCACGGCAAAGAAAAGCGACGAAAAATCCGCCGTGGTTGAAATGGGTCCGCATGTCCCTGGTGTAGGCGGTGGCGACATAATGGAAACACAAGACGACGTCGATGACTTGCTTTCCAGCTTAGGGTTTTGAGAGATAATCATGGATGACGACGAAGAGTTATTACAAGACTTTATCATTGAAGCCGGTGAAATACTTGAGTTGCTCAATGAACAGCTGGTCGAATTAGAAAATCGGCCGCAAGACAATGAATTGCTGAACGCAGTTTTTAGAGGATTTCATACGATAAAGGGTGGTGCAAGTTTCCTAGCCCTAGATGCGTTGGTCGATATTTGCCATCGATCAGAAGACGTATTTAATATATTACGAAATGGCGAAAGGGCTGTTGATGCGGCAGTAATGGACATTATATTGCCCGTGCTCGATGTACTCAATGCGCAATTTGATGCCATTAAAAATAATCAAGAATGTCCAGCGGCCTCAAGTGAGATGTTATCGCAACTTGAAGGCTTATCGGTACCGGTAGATCCTTCCACGGAGAATGCTCCATCTGCACTGCCAAGCAGTAGCGATGAATCGAACCCTGCAACTCAGACGAGTGAAAAATCTACCGAATCACCGTCGTCTAGCGAGGGGGATTCAGGCGAGATAACCGATGAAGAATTTGATAATCTGCTTGATGTCTTAGATGGTGTACGTTCGGGAACGCCCGTCACGCAAGCCGCGCCAGTATCGTTAAGTCAGCCTGCGCAAAAAAAATCTAACAACGAGGATATTTCGGAAGAAGAATTTGATAATTTGCTTGATTCCATTCAGGACGCTCGTTCCGGTAAGACCACGGCGAATGTAGCAACGCAGCCACCAATTCTACCCAATACCGAGGCGCCAGCTACGGCTACAGGCACCGCTAAAAAGAGCGAAGATATTAGTGACGAAGAGTTCGAGGACCTATTAGATCAAATTAGCACGAATAAAAAGAATGCAGCGCAAACTAGCTCAGTAGCCTCGACAAAAAGGTCTGCAGGTAGTCAGCCGATAAAGCCAACTGTCACTTCGAAAGACGCCATAGAAAACACCGCCAATAATGGTCAATCATCTACGGTGGCGCAAAACAAGGCTGAGATCACACCCAAAAAACGTGAAAATGCGCCGCAGGCAGAGACGACTGTTCGAGTCGATACCAAGCGTCTGGACGATATAATGAACATGGTGGGTGAATTGGTTCTAGTGAGAAATCGCATGGCGACCTTGGGTTTGGCTAAATCAGATGAAGAACTCGCCAAGGTCGTCGCAAATTTAGATGTGGTTACCTCAGATCTGCAGACGGCCGTCATGAAGACACGTATGCAACCCATAAAAAAGGTGTTTGGGCGATTTCCTCGCGTAGTTAGAGATTTAGCGCGAAGTCTGAAAAAAGAAGTCAAACTCGAGATGCAAGGTGAAGAAACGGATCTGGATAAAAATTTAGTCGAAGCCTTAGCCGATCCCTTGGTGCATTTGGTGCGAAATGCGGTAGATCACGGTATCGAAAACCCGACTATGCGTGAAGGTAGCGGTAAGTCGCGCGTGGGTACAGTGATATTAACCGCCGAGCAAGAAGGCGACCACATTTTATTAACCATCGAAGACGACGGTAAGGGTATGGATGCAGACGTTTTGCGTAAGGCTGCCGTCAACAAGGGTATGATGGACGAAAAGGCCGCAGCACGACTCGATGACAAGGAATGTTATGCCCTAATTTTCCACCCCGGGTTTTCCACCAAGTCTGAAATTTCAGATGTCTCTGGACGAGGTGTCGGCATGGATGTCGTCAAGACACGCATCACTCAGTTAAATGGTAGTGTAGAAATTGACTCTACGTTGGGTAAAGGTTGTATGATTATTATCAAGGTCCCATTGACCTTGGCGATTATGCCCACTTTGATGGTGGTATTGAAGGACCAAATATTTGCGTTACCGCTTGCCAATGTCAATGAAATTTTTGACCTAGATGTATCTAAAACCAGCGTCGTGGACGGTCAACTTGTCATTATGATTCGTGACAAGGCATTACCTTTATTTTATTTACGCAACTGGCTAATCAATAAAGATAAGCTTGGGCCACTTCCATCCGAAGGCCATGTCGTGGTAGTGACCATGGGAGCGAAAAAAATTGGCTTTGTGGTGGATTCTCTTATCGGCCAGGAAGAAGTCGTTATTAAACCACTCGGAGCGCTTTTGCACGGTATGAAGGGGTTGGCAGGTGCGACTATCACGGGTGATGGACGCATCTCTTTGATACTGGATATTCCCGGTCTGATGTATACCTACGCAGGGCAAAGATAGTCACATGTCAGACACCATAGGCATAGGCCAAAATCCATCCATGCTAAATGGGAAGCTGAGCAAGGAGATAAGTCAGTGGATCTGCTTAGCATTGTTGGCTTAGTAGTCGGTTTAGGTGCAATTTTAGGTGGACAATCTCTAGAAGGTGGTCACGTTGGTTCTCTGTTAAATGGTCCTGCAATTTTAATTGTTATGGGCGGTACAATAGGTGCCGTTATGTTGCAGTCGCCGTTTGCAGTATTTGTTCAATCACTACGTATGAGTGTTTGGGTATTTTTTCCACCACGGTCTACCGCCGATGCCATGATCGAAAAAATTATGCAGTGGAGCAATATTGCTAGAAAAGAAGGTCTATTGGGGTTAGAAGCCATCGCCGATATGGAGACTGATAGTTTTGCACGCAAAGGTTTGCAATTGTTGGTTGACGGCAGTGAACCCGAAGTGATAAGGCGTGTCATGGAAGTTGAGATGGATGCCAAGGAACACCATGATCTTCAAGCGGCTAAGGTATTCGAGGCGATGGGCAGTTACTCACCCACTATCGGAATTATTGGTGCCGTTATGGGACTCATTCACGTCATGGAGAACCTTGCCGATCCGAGCAAATTAGGTGCAGGAATAGCGACCGCGTTTGTCGCTACCATATACGGCGTGGGACTCGCGAATCTTGTATTCTTACCCTTTGCCAATAAATTAAAAAGCCAAGTTCATGCAAAAAGTCAAGTCAATGAAATGATGGTGGAAGGTGTTATATCCATTGCAGAAGGAGAGAACCCTAGAAATATAGAGACAAAATTACAGGGTTTTGTAAGTTGAACTAGAAAAAAATGGCTAGGAAAGTAAGACAGGAAGAGCATGAAAATCACGAACGTTGGTTAGTCTCCTATGCCGATTTTATAACTTTATTGTTTGCATTTTTTGTTGTCATGTATTCCATTTCTTCCGTTAATGAAGGTAAATATCGTGTACTTTCTAGTTCATTGGTGAGTGCTTTTGCGCAAACCAATAAAGCGATTGAACCTATCCAATATGGAAAAAAAATTGATAATCCCATCAAGCAAAAAAAAATTCTAGCCGATGTCAATAAGGATCACCAGCGTATTGGGGTGGAATATGAGATCATGCCGACACCGAAAGAAATTGCGCAAATGCAAAAAATTGCGGACGAAATTAGCCATGATCTTAGAAAGCTGGTTGAAAGTAATGACCTCAAGGTGACTAAAACAACCAAAGGGGTGGAGATTGAAATCAAGTCAAAGATACTGTTTTCTAGTGGTCAGGCGATACTGCACGCTAAAGCGAAAAAAATACTAAACGATATCTCGAAAGTTCTAATTTCTCTAGAAAATCCAATTAATGTCGAGGGTTTTACCGACAATATCCCTATTCAAACAAGGCAATTCCCCTCTAATTGGGAACTATCTGCGTCGCGTGCGGCCAATGTTGTGCACTTATTTAGTAACAGTGGAATTAATCCAGTAAGATTATCGGCGATTGGTTATGGAGAATATCAACCGATTGCCGACAATGGTTCTGAACTAGGGCGCAGCAAAAACCGACGCATCAATATTGTCGTATTGAACCGTATAACGCCTAAGCGAAAACGGCTACCCTCTTTGAACAAAGGCGGTTATCCAAACAAGATTATGACACATCCAAACAAAGCCGATCGTTCCAAACTCGACTTAGGGGGTGTGTTGGATTTATCCACCGAAAGCCTTACAAACAAAAAAGCAAAGGGACAGGTGCCAAAGATCATATCATTGGGCGGCGATGACTTGACAAAACCCTCGCCACAAAAAGAAAAAATACTCAAGAATAGACAACCTAAACCCGCAATATTTACCCTACCGTTACCGACGATGCTTCCGGGCACGAGGCAAACGGACATAAAAGGTGGTGGAAATTGATTGTTCTATCCGTGGCTAATCAAAAGGGCGGAGTTGGCAAGACAACAACGGTGGTGAGTTTGGGTGGGCTTCTGAGTCTGCAAGGATATAAAACACTGTTACTTGACCTAGATCCACACGGCTCGATGACTTCGTATTTTCGACTCAATCCAGACTTGATTGAGTCTGGCGTCTATCAGTTATTTGTTAATCATCAAGAAAAAAAACATCGCAATACCTGTGACTATATTTGTGCGACTAAATTTAGAGATTTGGGATTGATACCGGCCTCTACCGCATTGGCAACATTAGACCGGCAGCTGGGCAGCATAGATGGCATGGGTTTAGTCATTTCGCGAGCACTATCGAGCGTTTTTGACGACTATGATTTCGCTATTATTGATTGCCCACCACAATTAGGTGTTTTAATGGTAAATGCCTTGGCGGCTTGCAAGCGGCTTATTATCCCGGTACAAACCGAGTTTTTGGCACTAAAGGGTTTGGAGCGAATGATGCGTACATTAAGCATGATTGCTAAGGCTAAGCAGTATAAACCGGACTACTCTATTTTACCCACTATGTACGATCAACGTACTCGCGCATCTCGGTCGACCCTATCGACACTTCGAGCTCAATATCACC
>JBGMRO010000265.1:0-5839 GCA_048061555.1 Thiohalomonadales bacterium
GAATCGGCAACAAGTTGAGGACACCAAGACCAATACTCACCACCGCCAAGAAGGATAGAAATGTCGAAAACCCAATACTAACTGTGATTCCTGCATAGGTTGCTATGGTAATGGGACCGCTCAAATTTTTAACCGATACTTCGCCTGTAAGCATTTTCCCAATCATCCTTAAGGTCAGCACAGACATTTGCCAGGTCTTTACAAAAGCGAGTCCTACCGAATCAAAAACCGGATATTTTTCCAGTATCCTCATCGCTTCTAGTTTTGTTTTGTAGTTGTCCGGCATCTTAACCGCGGCACCAATTTTCCCCACGATTTTACCGTTTTCAGATTGACCTTTTGGCGTAACGGTCAAGGTCTGCAACTCACCATTGCGCAATAGCTCTATCTGCATCGGCTTCTCTGCATGCGATTCTATTACTTTAACCCAGTCCCTCCAAGTCAGCATAGGCAAACCGTTTGCGGAAACTATTTTATCACCCACCTTCAACCCGTCTCTTTCCGCTGCAGCACCGGCAATGACTCGGTCAAGGATAGGCGCCACAGGAATTCGGTATTGTAATATTCCTACGCGCCTGATCAGATCTTGCTGTTTTTCCTCGGTGCTAATACCACTAAAATTTAAGTTGAGCTCATGTCGGGAACCATCATCGGACACCACCACGAGTGGGACGACATCGCGATCCAGCGATTCCTGCAACAAAGTCATGCGCGTGGTGTTCCAAGTCGGTGTCGCCTGATCCGCCACACTTTCGATACGATCTCCCGAACGAAATCCGGCCTGTTGAGCGACTGAATCTTCAACCACTTCCCCAATCACCGGTTTGATACCCGGCACACCGATTACAAACATTAAAAAATAGGCAAATACAGCAAAAATAAAATTAAATATCGGCCCGGCGCTGACAATGGCGACACGTTTTGCAAGCGATTGTTGATTAAAACTACGGTGCAATTCGTCTGGCGCGACGTCGCCCTCGCGTTCGTCCAACATTTTAACGTAACCACCCAGTGGTATCGCCGCCAGCACATATTCAGTCTGGTCCGCACCCAAGCGTCTCATCCATATAGGTTTTCCAAACCCGATCGAAAAACGCAGTACTTTGACCCCGCAACGCTTAGCGACCCAGTAATGACCAAACTCATGGAACGCGATGAGCACACCTAAGGTTACCAGCAAACCCAACACTGACATTAATACTGAATTCATAATATCGATTCTCTAATGAGTGGGCTGTTTACGATTCACGAGTTCTAATGCAAACTCGCGAGCTTTAGCATCTTCTGCCAACAATTCATTTACATCGCTAATCTCGCGAATCGTTATATTTTCCATCGTTTTTTCCACAACCTTTGCAATATCGAGAAACCCTAATTTCTGATCAAGAAAACTAGCCACCGCTATCTCGTTGGCAGCATTAAGAACCGCTGGCGCTGTACCGCCGACAGTAATCGCATCATAGGCCAATTTAATACAGGAAAATTTTTCCAAATCTGGTTTCTCGAACTCGAGCTTCGCGACTTTAATCAAATCTAAGTGGCTCACACCAGACTCCATCCGTTTAGGCCATGCTAATGCATGTGCAATGGGTGTGCGCATATCGGGGTTACCCAATTGTGCGAGTACAGAGCCATCTATATATTCGACCATCGAATGGATAACACTTTGTGGATGCACCACGACTTCAATGTCCTCGGGTGAACTATCAAAAATCCAACATGCCTCAATGACTTCCAATCCCTTATTCATCATCGTGGCCGAATCCACCGAAATTTTTCGTCCCATCTTCCATTTTGGGTGCGCACATGCCTGATCGGGGCTTACTTCCTTTAGCGCCTCTATATCTGTGTTCAAAAAAGGCCCACCGGACGCTGTCAATAGAATTCGCCTAACACCCAGTTTTTTCAAGCCTTTACCAGGCAGGTGGGTCGCTCTATTACTAGAATATTCGCTACGGAACGCCGTCGGCATGCATTGAAAAATGGCGTTATGCTCACTGTCGATAGGCAATAATTGAGCATTATGACGAGTCACGGCGTCCATAAATAGTGCCCCTGACATCACCAAGGCTTCTTTGTTGGCCAAAAGCACCGTCTTTCCGGCCTCTGCGGCCGCTAGGCTTGGCATGAGGCCCGCCGCACCGACGATAGCGGCCATCACTGCGTCTACTTGTGGCAGACTGGCAATTTCGATCAAGCCCTGCTCCCCAGAGAGCACTTGCGTAGTCAGACCATATTTTGTCAATTTTGTTGCTAGATCAGCGGCCGCATCTGAATTAACCATGACGGCATACTCAGGCTTGTGTACTCGGCACTGCTCAAATAATCGATCCGTTTGGCTATTGGCGCTCAAAGCCAGCACGTGAAATTGTTTCGGGTGGCGCGTTATGACATCGAGCGTATTAATACCAATACTACCGGTAGAGCCCAGAATGCTAACACCTTTCGATGTAGTATCGAGACTTGCAGGATCCATTTTAGGGGAGTTATTCGATGACTGCGTCATATTTATCGTTTGTAGTTGGACATAAACAACATCAGGAAGCCTGCTGCAAAAAGGGGAAGTCCAACAAAAAAGTCAAACTTAATACAAATATGGGCGCAGCCGCGGTCACACTGTCGATTCGGTCAAGCACACCGCCATGCCCCGGTAATAGTTTGCCGCTATCTTTGACGCTCACGCGGCGTTTAAACATACTTTCCGTCAAGTCACCGAGTATAGATACCAAAGCCGTCAATAGTGCGATAATGATAAAGATCATGGCGCCCCCTCTCTCTTGAGTAACCGCTGGCGTCATAGTGATCAATATACTGGTGACCACGAGTACAAGCAGCAAGCCCCCGATCGCACCTTCCCACGATTTCCCCGGGCTGACGCTCGCTGCCAACTTTGTCTTTCCGAATTTACGTCCCGAAAAGTACGCACCGGTATCGGCCGCCCAAATAACAAGAAATAAAGAGATAACCCACAATCCGCCCTGACTTTCGTGGGACTTTAAAGCAACTAAGGCGACCCAGGTAGGCACAAGTATAATCGTACCAATAATGAAACTGACACCCCTATTGGCCCACAATTCTGTCTTTTTTGGATAGCTGAGGACCAAATAAAATGCGATTAACCACCACACTGCACTCAATATTAGCAAAGGCGTAGCAAGGTAATAACCGTAATGCTGAGCTGACCATAACAAAACCATCATCAATACGATGACAACGGAAAAGACTATACGAAGCGCTAAATGATTTACGCCCATCAGTGTTGTCCACTCCCAACTACCGATGACAATAAAAAAAGCGATCAAACCCGCGAACTGACTCAAGGACAGCGCAAATACCGCCCAAATAAATAGGGGTAATAATATCGCTGCGGTTAATAAGCGCTGTTTAAGCACCTACTTTTTTTTCCACTTGCTCGCCAGTACGTCCAAAACGACGTTGCCGCGCTGAAAACGACATCAAGGCCTCATCCAATATTTTGGCATCAAAATCAGGCCATAACACATCGGTAAAAAACATCTCGGTATAGGCTAACTGCCAAAGTAGAAAATTGCTGACCCTTTTTTCGCCACCCGTTCGAATAAAGAGATCGGGCTCTGGCAACCCGTGCAAGGACAAATGCTGGTCAATGAGATCACAACTAATGTCACCCAGGCTCAATTCACCCGCTTTTACAGCGGTGGCTATTTTTTTGGTCGCCTCGGTAAGATCCCAACGCCCTCCATAGTTCACTGCAATCACCAATTGTAAGCCGCTGTTGTCGCGCGTAATTTCCTCCCCTTCATCGAGTCGGTTGCGTAATTTAGGGTCGAATGCGCTGCGATCACCAATAATTTTCAACTTAACATTGTTTTTATGTAGACGCGCAACTTCACGACCTAGCGCGGTATAAAGTAAATCCATGAGCAGACCGACTTCTTTTTCAGGCCTACGCCAGTTTTCACTGCTAAAGGTGAATAAGGTAAGCGCCTCTATATTACGTGCGGCACAATTTTCGACAATGCCTCTAACGGCCTCGACTCCAGCCTTATGTCCAATAATTCGGGGCATAAATTTTTTTTTCGCCCAGCGGCCATTACCATCCATGATAACCGCGACGTGTCGTGGTAACGTTGACGGTACTTCTGACTTTCGTCCTTCGCTGTTCGCTTTCATAAAAATTCAGTTTGCTTTGTTAGTTCGCTAGAAGGTCTATATTGCAAGGTCAATGCTGAATAGTCGATGTTATAAGGTTTTGTAGTAACGTCGTTAGCGTAAAATTAGGTCGACAAGAACACAACACAGCCATAAACTATACTTCCATCAAATCTTTTTCTTTAGTTTCTAACAATTTATCGATATCAAGAATAGAACTGTCGGTCAATTTCTGCACACTCTCTTCGGCCTTGCGCAATTCGTCTTCAGTAATCTCTTTTTCTTTTTGCAATGATTTAAAGTCACTATTGGCATCACGTCTAATATTTCTCACGGCGACCTTAGAGTTTTCACCTTCGTGACGTACTATACGAATCATATCTTTGCGTCGCTCTTCTGTCAGCGGCGGCAAGGGAACACGAATCGTAGTACCGGCAGAAGACGGGTTGAGACCAAGATCTGATTTCATAATCGCCTTTTCAACCGGCCCAACCATATCTTTTTCCCAAGGGCTTACGGTTAAAGTACGTGGATCACTAATCGAAATTGTTGCCACTTGAGACAGCGGCACTGAATTTCCGTAGTGTTCAACATGAATATGATCCAGCAGACTTGTATGTGCACGGCCCGTACGAAGTTTTGTTAGTTCGAGCTTCAGTGCATCGATGCTCTTTAACATGCGTTTACCCGCATCCGCTTGTATTTCCGAAATCATTTTCGACTCCTAACTTTCGACAATCTTGATATTCTTAACAATTATTCAGGCTATCTATAGCGCCCTACCTTTAAGACCATGCACTATCTAACGATGGTACCTTCTTTTTTACCGGTCACGACACGCAGCAATGCGTGTTCTTTGTTAATATCAAATACGACCACTGGCATATTTTGGTCCCGACATAAAGCGATAGCGGTAGCATCCATCACCTCGAGTTTTTTTATCAAAACCTCATCGTACGTAAGTTCATCATAACGTTGCGCGGTAGGATCCTTCAACGGATCAGCACTATAAATCCCATCAACTTTAGTCGCCTTCAATACGACGTCTGCGTTGATTTCAATTCCGCGCAAACTAGCCGCTGAATCGGTAGTAAAAAACGGACTACCGGTACCTGCTGCAAATAATAGTACTCGGCCCTTTTCTAAATGTCGTAATGCCCTGCGGCGAATATAGCTCTCAGCAATTTGGCGCATATCCAGCGCCGACATAACACGTACATCTAAGCCTTTTTTTTCTAGGCCGTCTTGCAAGGATAATGAGTTGATTACCGTCGCTAACATACCCATATAATCGCCCGCGGCTCTATCCATTCCGCTGGCAGATAAACTAACCCCTCGAAATATATTCCCACCGCCAACCACGAGAGCGACTTCGATGCCTAAATCCACGACTTCTTTGACATTGATCGCTATCTGCTTGACCACCTCGGGATTGATTCCAAAATCCAAATCGCCCATTAATGCTTCGCCGCTAAGCTTTAATAGTATCCGTTTATAGGCAAAACTGGAATTGGATTTAGTCATAGGTTATCCTGTTTGATACGGGGTTTTGATTGTTCGAATTATAACTACTCACCCACATCTGATTTTGATTAGTAACTGCTCAAATAGTCCCTATAAAGCTTAAAATCGAGGCAAAAAATGTGAGTTTACACAAGTAAATGACCATTTTTTAACGAAGAGATGAAGTTTTACAGGGGCTAGGTGA
>JBGMRO010000266.1:0-5838 GCA_048061555.1 Thiohalomonadales bacterium
GGAATCGGAGTGTCGTTGCCGAGTAATAATAATGTCGCCATGGATAGTCCTGATGGGTTCGTTTAAGTTCGCAGCCTAGCGTTTGTCGCTAATTGACAACTCTATAAACAGCGGTTTATCTCTTCAGGTAAATTATGCATATATTCCGCCTATTAATTCAAATTGATGATAATTAGGCGAAAATAATGATAAATTAGAGTTGATTTTGCAAACTTAGGCATAGAACGCTATAAAATAGCTAAGCAGCTTAGGACATTACTCTATGTTTAGTATAACAGTAGATTGGGGATGTAGGCAGAGTTGATGGCCGGTAATCTCATCTATAGGCACCGTTTTCTGCTATTTGAGGGAGGCGTTAGCCTTCGGTATCAGGATTAATGCGGATTGGGCGCTAATTTTATGGATCTGTGCATGGCACTACCGCGACGGAACAAACTGTAATGGAAGTTGCGGTACCGTTTAAATAGACACCTTTACTCGACATCATGTTGACAGTATGCGCGTGTACCGGATATCTACCTAATTGTTTAAGTGTGTACAATATCATCGCGCTGGAATTTCGTTTTACATTTATTGTCGATATCCTTGGCGCAGTTAGTATAGTGATGTCAGTCAGTGTGGTGTTGACGCCACCTTCGCTGATTTGTACGAAGTGATTTCCATGGAAGTGTAGTGATTGATCGTACTGTCCTACATTAAGAATTCGAATTAGTATTTTTTCGCCAACGACACCGTCAATTTTCGTATTGATGTCTTGCATAGCCGCGTGACCGTTTTTACCGTTTATTAAGAAATAGGTAGGGTTATACACGGTGGTATTGATGGTTGCAGGATCCGCCGGAACTACATTTACCCATGTCGGATCAAAGTCTGAAATTACCCAGTTCCGCTCTTTTTGATACGTCGGGCCATTAGTCCATGCGGTCATGGTTCCATTGGCGGGTTTGACGACGATAGCCCCGAAGTATCCAGACCCTCGTCCCCCTAAGTCTGCGCTGCCATAGCGATAGACGCCCGATTCTATAAAATTTACCGTCACCGGATTGTTGACATTGCCGATCTGAGGGATTAGCACCGATACAGCTGGCGTGGCTCCGGGAATCTCAAAGTTATGATCAAAACCTGTGTCATTGGTAAAATTTAAGGTCGTCGGTTGATTGGTCATTAGTGTAAATACAGGTCCCGGGGATTGGCTGGGTGTGGAGAGATTGCCGTAGCCCAACGCCGGCAGCGACAATGCACCACTATTCGAGTCTGGGCTGGCGGTGATGTCATACGTTGTCGTTGATATTGTCAGGGACAGAGATTGCGTAATCGAATCATTGTCTGTATTGGTTGCGGGAACCCGTGGTATGCGCAAAGCCCGGTAGGGCGACGTGGTGTCGGGGCTCGTCGTCGTGAGTGTGATATTGTAATCTATGTTGCCATCTACGATCGTATCATCGACACCGGTAACCGTGAATGTTTGTGGTCGGTTCCAGATAGTGGCCCCAGTTGGAGTAAACGTCAAACTGCCAGGAGATAGAGTGCCTTCTGCGATATTTGAACTGCTGGCAGTAATTGTAACGCTCGCTGCGGGTTCTGCATCCAGTACTACAGTAAATGAAGCGCTGGTCTTATTTTCTGATGTCACTATGCCATTTTGAGGTAAAACTAAGCTTACCGTCGCGATTTCGTTGTCCTGGTTGATGACCTCAACGGGGACAATGGATATGAGGTGGTAGGGAGACGTTGCCCCCAATGTGCTAGTTGCCCCGAGTGTAATTGTATAGGGTTGATTGCCGTCCGCGATAGTGTCGTCTACACCTGTAACGGTAAAGATTCCACCTGTTTGCCAATTACTTGTCGTTAGACTTATGCCGGTTGATACCGTCCCTTCGGCAGGATTATTACTTGAAGCCGAAATTACAACGGTTTCTAATGCCGCAGGCGAGGTGTTTAACCGTACTGTAAAAGTTGTCGAACTTCCTGCAGCCTCTGAGGTGAGCAGTCCTCCTGTGGGCGTGACCGTAATACCAACTATAGGTGTAGTATCGTTGTCCAGATTAATTACCGATATAGTGGGCACAGCCGTTTGAGGTAACTGGTCGTAGGCTAAGTCACCACTGACGATCGATAGCGATATGATGTAGGTTTGAGGACCATCGACTACGACACCATCATCCTGTCCGGTTATGGTGAAGTCTCTAGGGATAGACCAATTATTGCTGGAAAATATTAAGTTACTCGGAGTCACTGCACCTTCAGTTGTATTTATGTTCTGCGGTGTTATAACCACATCTTGAGTGGGGGCAGATGTTAATACGACAGAAAAAATGGCACTCAAACCGTTTTCATCGGTAATCAAACCCGCCGTAGGTGTTACTAAAATGCCAGGGGTAGAGGGTGATGTTGGAGTACCTGATTCATTATCTCGATTAACCGCACTAATTGAATCGACCATGATTTTATTGAAATCGTCACCTTCGCTGTCGACTAAAAAATCAATAGTATAATTTTGATCGCCGTCTATTTTATTGTCATCGACCCCCAAAACTTTGATTTCCATGGGTTGATTCCAGTTTGTGCTGGTAAATACGGAGAATTTAGGCTCTGCGATGCCTTCTAGCGGATTACTACTGAGAGTGCGTACGGTAACACTACTGGTGGGTTTTTTGTTCAATGAAATTTCAAAAGTTGCGGGCGAGCCTCCGCGTTCAAATGTGACGAGTTCTGTTGCGGGTGAAATCAGCAAACTACCTACGTCAATTGCGGTGGGGTCAATAACATTTGTTATTGTGACATCTGCGACATCCATGCCTTGGTATCCCGGGTCTTGGCTAACCGCAGGTTCGAGTATAATTTTGTAGTTGTGATTGCCATTGCTGTTTGGCGCAATGCTGTGTGCCTTAATATATATTTTCTGGTGTATGTGCCAATTACTGGGTTTGAATAATAGGGCTAACGTTTCGGTGAACGGGCCTTCCTTGATTAGTGAAACTCTACCTTCATCGGCATCGCTCGTTCGCACGGTAATGGTAACATCACTACTGGGTGCCTTCGTTAGGACGACGGAAAATACGGCGGGCGAACCGTCTTTTTTTATTGTTAAATTGTCTGCGCCCAGTATATGGATACCCGGCGGGTCTTTTTTTTCACTGCATGCAGCAAGAATTAGAATGACAATGATTACTGCAAAGCGTACTAGTGAAGAAGACAAATTAAAAGATGACATAAAAACCATTGTAATAGTACCTATTGTTGTCAATCACTAATGCTTAAGTGGATTGACGGCTCGAATTAATTCTAAATCTTAAAGATGAGTCCTGGTATGTAGCGGTTAAAGTTAGTCACCCACGGGTGCTAAAACGAATTCATTTCTACGCAACTCAAACTACTCTGTACTCAAGTATCTTTATGATGTTGATATTTCCAAGTAATACGATTATTCCCAATTTGGCTGTATTTTCTTGATCCTTGTTGCCATTGAGTATCACCATAGCGTTCGCAAATGACTACTCGCTTGCGCTATCGGGCACTACTTAGTCCCAGTCTCAACCATCATATCCGAGATAGATGGGTTGGACAAGATAGATTGGATTGACGAATCCATAGAATGCCTACATTTCCAGCGTTAGGGGAAGTTTTTAGAGGTTAATTCTGGTAATGCTGAGGGATTATGCCTAGCAAAAGGCACTATTGTAGTCTTTTGGCTGTGCTGGCAGCATCCTTTAATGTGACACCCAAATAAAAAATTTCTATAGCTCACATCATACGCAAGTGAACAATCATGAGAATCTAATCAAATGAGTTGTTAGTCCAGTGTTGCTTTATATACTAATCTGAATTAATGAGGTTATCTCGCTGATTATTATAAAAAACGGATAAAGCCGCGTTGATTGGAAACGAGTCTTCGTAAACTGAAAATCGTGTGGGAAAATAGAATGCCCGATTTCGTAACATTTGGATCGTTTTCGGGACTACTTCAGTGAAGTTAGTGCCCGCCCATAAACGAGGATATTTTTCCAAAATTAGCTGCTCTAATGCATCCCTGCAAACGCAGCATAAGGCCGTCATCGGAGCCTTTGGATGGTTGGAGGCAATGTGCCGAGAAATTCATCTACGTGGCCTTGAATGGGCACCCGATTTCATTACTATCGATAGCAGTGATGGTGGTACCGGTGCCGCACCCATGCCGCTAATGGACGATGTCGGCCTACCATTAAAAGAGTCATTACCGATAGTCATAGACATTATCACCCAGTATGGTCTGCGAGATCGTATTCGAATTATCGCCTCGGGAAAATTGATCACGCCGAGCGGAGTGGCGTGGGCGATATGCGTGGGTGCCGACTTTGTCGTATCGGCACGAGGTTTTATGTTTGCTTTAGGCTGTATACAGGCGTTAAAGTGTAATAAAAATACTTGCCCAACGGGTATCACCACACACAAGAAACACCTGCAAGCGGGCCTTGATCCTGCGGACAAAGCCGTGCGTGTAAAAAACTTTGTGGAAAAAATACATTACGGTGTAGGGCTCATCGCCCATTCCTGTGGAGTTCCTCATCCGCGGGCGCTATTACGCTTGCATTGCAGAATCGTGCAAAATACAGGAAAATCTATTGCCTTAGATGAGCTCTACCCGATTCCCGAAGTATTGCCAGAGTATAACGACCAAACTTAGCACACACCCTATGACAGGAGCGGCAGAATGACAGCATATAAATCGATTAAAGCGAGTGATTTGTTCATTAAGGCGCTGGAAAACGAGGGTGTGGAATATATTTTTGGCGTACCTGGCGAAGAAAATCTGGACCTGCTGGAGTCGTTGCGAAAATCTAGCATTAAACTCATTTTGACTCGTCATGAGCAGGGTGCGGGTTTTATGGCCGCGACTTATGGAAGACTAACCGGCAAGGCGGGTGTGTGTCTCGCGACATTGGGCCCCGGGGCGACCAATTTAGTCACCGCGGCGGCCTATGCACAACTTGGGGCGATGCCGATGCTCATGATTACCGGGCAAAAACCTATCAAGAAGAGCAAACAGGGTCGTTTCCAGATCATCGATGTCGTCGATATGATGCGACCGATTACCAAGTATGCGAAACAGATCGTACATGGTCATACGATCCCCGCCACCGTCAGAGAAGCCTTTCGATTGGCAGAAGAAGAGCGACCGGGTGCGGTTCACCTTGAGCTTCCTGAGGACGTTGCGGCTGAAGACGTACCCTCTGCGCAGCTTTTTTCTGTCAATCAATCGCGTCGCCCCATCGTCGATACGGTGGCTATTGACGATGCCGTCGAGATGATTCGCGCCGCACGTATGCCGATGTTACTCATTGCAGCGGGGGCGAACCGCAAACGTATTAACGTAGCATTGAGCCGATTTATCGAAAAAATTGGCATGCCGTTCTGTAATACACAAATGGGTAAGGGTGTCGTTGGGGGGTATCATCCGCTGTATTTAGGCACTGCCGCATTGTCCGATGGCGACTACTTGCATTGTGCCATTGACCGTGCAGACCTGGTGATTAATGTTGGACATGACGTCGTGGAAAAACCACCTTTTATTATGGAGCCTAATTGCAAGCAGGTAATCCATGTGAATTTTAATTCGGCAGAGGTCGATGAAGTCTATTTCCCACAGTTAGAATTGATCGGTGACATAGCCTCCACAATCGAGCGTCTCACGGAAAAATTGGACAAAACAGCTACCCATGATTTTTCCTACTTTATGAAGGTACAAAAAGAAGTGGACCGGCATATCCACGAAGGTGCCGAGGATGCAGGTTTTCCACTAATCCCGCAACGTCTAGTCGCCGATGTGCGCATCGCAGTTCCCCGTGATGGGATTATCGC
>JBGMRO010000267.1:0-5832 GCA_048061555.1 Thiohalomonadales bacterium
TTTATGTGGATGAGGTGGGTAACTTGGTCTTGTCGCGACGGAAAGCCTAGATTGAACCTAATGAGTAGTGAATTTTATTGTCATACTGCCTTTAGCAATTGCGTCCTGACCTCTCGCGCCCAGGCAATCGCCTCAAAATACGCGGTGGTAAGTTGGTCGCTTTGTTTAGAGGATTGAATAAATTGACTGTCCCAATCGGCTTTTTCATACGCCATCGCCATGCCTAGAATTAGCCCCAATGGACCGCTACGCCGTTCCAGCGCGTCATTGACCTCTCTACTGAGTGGTAGATCGGCGGTTATGTGGCTAATGTCTTTGTCCAATAGCGCGTCCAGTGTTGACAGCAAACCGATAGTAAACCCGGCGGTGGCATCGTAGTTACCGCTCTTGGCCAGTGTTTCACACATTTTTGCGCGGATTAAGGCCAAGATCATAAGTTCGTCGCTTTTGTTCTCAATGCGGGCCAATACCAAAATCGTTATCCAGGTTGTAATGGTAGGCAGACCGAGCAGGGCGATCGATTGTTGAATCGATTCTACGGGGCGCGCCAATTGAAATTTGGCGCTATTGATATAGCGTAATATTCGATAGGTCAGTGTCACGTCTCTAGCCACCAAGGCCTGCAGTTTAGTATAGGTTAATCCTGGATTTTGCAGCTCGGCCAAGAGCCGTAGAATTTGCAGTCCACGCGGAGAGGTTTGTGTATCTTTGCAGGGTAAATGTGGATGACTAAAGTAAAAGCCTTGGAAAAGATCAAATCGTAGTGCCCTGCAAAAATTGAAGGTGTCGTGATCATCAACATTTACAGCGATTAATTTACCCTTGAAATTTTCGATCTCGTGCAATTGATCCTGTATTTGCTGCCGAGTTAACGTGCGCATATTAAACTTAATATAATCGGCCATAGGGACCATATCAATTTTCGACCAATCATATTCGAATTCGTCGAAGGCGATGCGATAGGCGTTGCGCAATTTAAATTGGCGTAATGCAAAAAGAAGCCCCTCGTAGGGTAATACGTCTTCGAGTACCTCGAGCACTACTTGTTTACGTGCCAGTGGAATGTGAGACTCACCCAATAGGTAATTACGGCTAACATTGATAAAAGCGAGCTTGTCACCCACGAGTTCATGTAGACCCATGTCTAGTAGTGTGGATATCAAACGTTGCGTATTTGCTTGGGCGGTGTCTTTAAAAACAGCAGTTTGAGTCGCATTACTGCGATGCAAGAGTTCGTAGCCAATGACATGGGTATTTTTGTCGTAAATCGGCTGTCGGGCGAGATAGAAATCCGTCATATGTCTTCAGTATGCTTACTCTAGATCGAAAAACGGCTTATAATTCAATAAGTAAAAACTTGCCGGTTAGCACTGAGGGCTCGTTAGTGCTCCGCATAGTGGCACGGTGACAAATTTTTAATAATGAAATCATAGCGTTCTTATAACATCTTGGTTTTAGTCGAATTATACCTTTTCGAAATGTGTATATTTGTATATAATACATCCAAAATATAATAAATATGCAGTCTTCCCTCTCTCATACGACCGATATGCATGAAACTTGAATGGCTATACCTAAATCTCAAATGCTTTGGGTATAAATACCAATGCAAAGTGAAAAAAATTTAAAATACTCGAAAATTGCATGGGATTTGCTTGTATTTCGATTGAGGGTAATCTTGGGTTGACGCACAGACCCCATACACTACAATCTGTCAATCAGGTACGTTGTATGTGTGTATTGGTATTAAATACCCGAATTTTCTAGCGCTAAAAATGATCCGCTAGAAAAAATTTAATGCACTGTTCAGGAATGCTATCTCCAAAATACTTTGTGAGATTGACGGAGGAAATTATGACACCGGTATACATGTCACCCAACCTGAAGCAAATTGAGGCCATCGAGGCGGCATTACATGCTCGCGGTATCGATACGTCTGTTATTGCAAAGCGACAATCGGCCAACGATAGTAGCCTAACCCCGCGCTCGAACCCTATGCATGAACTGTGGTTAAAACGTCAATCAGACCAGTCGCATGCAAAAACTATTATTACCCAAGAAGAATTTAAAATGTTGCGGCAAGATATGAAGACGATACCACCGCGCAACTTTAATGCCACTCAGCCCGTGTCAAAAAGCGAGTTGAATTCGGTTGCGCCGGTATTCTCCGTAACTGCTGCAGGTCGGCGCCGCATTAAGAAAGATTATTGGATCCCAAAAAATCTCGTGCATGTCTTCAAACGGCTCGGAAATATACTCGGTGTGGCTGAGCCAGAAATGGAACTCTCAAAATTTGATAAGCTTTACAAACCCTGGGATGCAGACCAGCTCATGGATTCTGTGGAACAATTAAAAAAGACATGCCGGCCCCCTAGTCGACCGCCCAGGGATTCTTAGTATCTCGATGGCGCACTGGTTTTCACGCTTACGCCGGCTTTTTCGCTAATACGATAGCTCGCGTGGGTGCTGGATAACCCTCAATTGTTTTGCTCGAGTTATTTGCGTCCAAAAAATGGGTTAAGGAATTAAATGGCATCCATTCGGTCGTACGTTGTTCGCTGACCGTGGTCCTGCTCACATCGATAATACGAATATCAACAAATCCACAACGGGACAACCACCGACACAATAGCTCGCTACTAGGGATAAACCAGACATTGCGCATTTGCGCGTAGCGATCTTTGGGGAACAGTAAGTCTCCCTCTGCTGGGTCAATGACGAGTGTCTCTAAAATCAATTCTCCACCCGCCCTTAAAAACCCCTTGAGCGCAAACAGGTGTTCAATCGGACTTTGTCGATGATATAACACCCCCATCGAAAACACGCTATCAAACGCCTGGCAGTCACTCGCGACCTCATCCACACCGAGCGGTAGCACAAACGCAGCCGTTGTTTGTATATAACGATTGAGTGCCGCAAATTGAGCGGTAAATAATATCGATGGGTCGATGCCAATGGCTGTTTTTGCCCCTGCGCCTAACATGCGCCAAAGGTGATATCCATTGCCGCAGCCGATATCTAATACGGTCTTGTCTTTGAGGCTAGAAATATGTGGCAGTAGTCGTCGCCATTTGAAATCGGAGCGCCACTCGGTATCGATAAAGGTGCCAAAAATATCGAAGGGTCCTTTACGCCAAGGTTGTAGACCCTGTAATGCGGTTTTCAATTGCTGCGACTGCAGTGTGCTCGGCGGTGTTTTTCCGAGCAGTGTAACTGTATTGAGCTCAAGGTGAAGGGTATCGATGTGGAGGTCAGGTAGGCTGTGCAGGCTTTCTTGCCAACGTGGGAAATCCCCGTGGTTCTGGGCTGAAAGACGATAATGTAGGCTGGGTTCTATCGCATCAAACCAAGTTGTTAAATCTAGGGATTTAAGTGTCTGCGCGAGAAGGTGATAATTGAGCATCAGCAACTCGTTTATTTCATCGCGGCGATTGAAACAAAATTAAAGCACTGAAACCAAGGTGTTACTTGCTTAAATCCGACCTTTCTTAGGCGTTCAATGTGGCCACCTAGGGTGTCTGGAATTAATACATGTTCAAGCGCTGAGCGTTTTTGCGCGATCTCTAAGTCGCTATAACCATTGGCGCTCTTGAAACGTTGATGAAAGTCGTCGTGGAACGCCTGTTGTGGTTCGCCTTCCCACGCCAATTTTTCTGATAAAATCAAGACTCCATCTGGGCGTAGGCCCGTGTAGATTTTGTTTAACAATGTAGGCCTTTCAGAAGGTGGGATGAATTGCAGGGTAAAATTCAGTGCGATCAAAGACGCATTTTCGATGGGCATCTCGAGTATATCGGCACACTGCACGGTGACCCTCAGATTACCGATGTCGGCCAGGTTTTTTTTGCATTGCGCTATCATTGCAGCAGAATTATCTACGGCGATTAGCGCACAGTCGCTGGCGTAAGTTCTTTGTGCAAAAGCGAGGCTAGTCGCGCCGGTCGAGCAGCCCAGGTCATAGATCGAGCTATGATCTTGCACATATTTTTCGGCAAAAAGACCTAGCAAGGTAATCAAGGCGTCATAACCAGGCACCGAGCGTCGTATCATATCTGGGAAAACCTGCGTTACGGCTTTGTCAAAGACAAAGTCAACTAGTTCAGGTTGTTTTTTTCGGTAATGTCTGTCTTTTGGCGGAGTGGTCATGCTGACCGTAACCAGCTGTGGTAGTCGCTTAATATTTTTGCATGGTCAAAGGCGAGGTGCTTGGGTAGATTATTGATATTGTGTAAGTGTACGTTAATGGCGTCGTCTGCTGCGCGAGCCTGCCCCTCAGCCTCGGCGATAAAGACTACGCTGGCGGTGTGGAAACGTGGGTCACGTTCGGGGTCAGAGTAAACGCCGAGTAAATGATTTAGGCGTACATCGAGGCATGTCTCTTCTTTGGCTTCGCGAACTGCGGCATTTTCAACACTCTCATTTACATCGACAAACCCGCCGGGTAGTGCCCAACCAGACGGTGGGTTCTTACGTTCGATGAGCACGATGGGCCGATCTTGTCGGTCTGTCATCTGAATGATAATGTCTACGGTTAAGAGTGGTGTTTTGGGTATAAGCATAATATTAAAATGTCTTTCCTGTTTTTTTCTATCTACATTAGCGGTGATTCCTGGCGCTTAGGTACACCCAGGAAGCGTAAGGATAATCACACCAGGAACATTGCCGCCAAGCCTAAAAACAGCATAAAGCCAAGCACATCGGTGACCGTCGTTAGGAGTACGCCGCCGGCTAGGGCGGGGTCGATGCCAAGGCGATGTAATACCAACGGAATGGTGGCACCGGCTAGGGCGGCGACGATGAGATTAAGTAACATTGCCATGCCTATGATTATACCAAGCGCAACATTGTCGAACCAAAGGCTCGCGACGATTGCGACCACGAGCGCCCAAATACTGCCATTGAGTGCGCCGACCAGCATTTCTTTGTGGATTAAACGCCGCGCATTACCTCGACTGACCTGCCCAATCGCGATACCTCGAATAACCAGGGTCAGCGTCTGACTACCTGCAATGCCGCCCATACTAGCGACGATCGGCATCAGGATTGCTAGTGCGACGAGTTGTTCAATCGTCGATTCAAATTTTCCGATGACCCAAGAGGCCAAAATGGCGGTCAAGAGATTTATCCCTAACCACACGGTACGGCGTCTTGAGCTCGTCGTGACCGATGCAAACATATCGTCTTCTTCATGTAGGCCGGCCATACTCAAGAGGGAGTGGTCGGCCTCATCTCGAATGACATCTACTACATCATCAATGGTTATGCGGCCTAAAAGTTGATTGTCCTCGTTGACCACTGGGGCCGTGACTAAATCACGTTGTTCGAACAAATGGGCGACGTCATGTGCGGTCGTATCTGCCGGGATGGGGTCTATATCTGTACTTAAAATGTCAGTGACGCGGGTATCCGGACTCTGTATCAGTAAATCGGTCAGGGCCAACGTGCCCTGGTAGACGTCTGTGCGGTTAACGACATACAAATAATCCGTAGTTTGAGGTATTTCACGCCGAAATCGCAGGTAACGTAATACGACATCTAGAGTGATATCGGCGCGCACCGTGATGGTATCGACATTCATTAATCCGCCCGCGCTGTCCTCGGGGTACGACATGACTGTCTCCAATCGGCGTCGGTCTTGCTCGCCCATGGAAAGCAATAGTTTCTCTGTGACATCGTCGGGCAGGTCGGCTAATATATCGGCCAGGTCATCGGTATCGAGGTTTTTAGTGGCGGCAATCAGATCATTGGTGTCAGCATCACGAATAAGATGTTTGCGTACCGAATCGTTGACATGAATGAGTACGTCACCCTCTTTTTCCGGGTCCACGATTT
>JBGMRO010000268.1:0-5821 GCA_048061555.1 Thiohalomonadales bacterium
CTTAAGACGGTTTTTGTAGGGTGGGCACATCTTTTTGTGCCCACATGCCAATCTGGATATCAACACCAAAACACTAACGTCATCTCTATGTTCGGCCTTAAAATTAGCCAATATTAAGGTGGGGTGAGTAGTGACGTTATTTTTTCTATATTCACGAATCACGAATTACGATTTATACCCAAAGTTCCAATACAAAATGGCGCATAACCGCAGTGAGTACATCTTTTCTGGTGACAATCCCCTTTAAGCTACCATCTCTCACGATGGGCAGAGCACCCACCCTACGTTCGACAAACAGGCGAGCAATATAACGAATATCGGTATCTGGACTAGCCGTCAAGACCGGTGACTGCATCAATTTCTCTACATTGTCTTCGGTGTTTAACGGCGTCTGCGGTTGGTAGTTTTCTGTAATCTTGGCGAGATGCCGTAATAAATCCCGTTCCGATACGATGCCAAGCAAAATACCTTCGGTCGATACAATGGGCAGGTGTCGGAACTGTCTATCTCGAAATATCGTTATGGTTTCATCGATCGTAGATTGTGGCCTCAATGTCAGTGCAGGAGAGCTCATGATCATTTCTGCGACAACAACCGATGCGGTTTGCGGAAGCTGTTTGACGTTTTGATAAGCCTGTGCCATGCGGACTCGCTGACCATCGTTAGTGCCTTTGTGCGGTTCTTTTTGTTCAATGGAGCGTTGCGGGATGATGGCCTCTGTGTTTTTTATTTTTGGATCATTAAAGACCTTATCCAATGGGACGGACTCGGACGTATTTACGCCGTGTACGTAAAAGGTCATGACCTTGAATTTTCGTTACTAATCGATAAATCAATCATCGCAACACAATCCGCGGCACCAGATACACCGACAATCGATATGGTCACAGGTGACATCCTTGCGTCGACTCTGGTAACGAGCGTTCGCCCACGGCAGTAATAGTCGCTTTGTAAATGAGCTTTGGTATTGCCGGCGTAGTGATTCACGTAAATCTGAGCGGGAGGCCAGGTGCTTTAAAAACCAGCTAAAACCCCGATTGCTGACCATACTGAATATCGCTCGATTGACCACTGAGGTCTCCATCTGCGGTTTCAGTTCTCGTTGCCAGAGTCTATCGTAGTTTTCACCCGTCAACAGGCTTTGTGCGGCTAGCACACCCGAGCTAATTGCCAGGCGCATACCGAAACCCCACAGTGTGTCTTGAAAGCCGGCCTGTTCGCCAACCAGCGGATGAGGTCCGCTATAGGCGCTGCGCGGGATATGGAAGTTGCCGGTGCCACCGTGAGGTTTAGCATTGTGCATTTTCAAATCCACCAGTCGTTCAAAGGCAGTCACGGTCTTTTTTACATACATTTTTTCCTGTTTGAAACCGGAAAACATGCAGGACTTGACGGTGCCACGGCCACCTGCAATCAGCAGATAGGCGTAACCTTGTGGTGCCAAGTCGTTGTCACAAATGGCCCAGAAGCCATCTGGCATCTCGGTTTCAAAATGATACCCTACGGCGATGGCATCGGCGGCGCGTGGACCGGCGGCGAGTATGCCTACACTACGCATCTCTCGGAGGCGACTATTAAAACGGACATCGACGCCGAGAGATTGCGCCTGTCTGAGCAGGGCGCTATCGAGAGTGCGGGGGCCGGGCCCACGTTCTACGAGATAAAATAAGGGCTCAGTGCTTTTCATATCGAAGGCCTGTCCCTTGGGGTCAAAAATGTTGCAATTATTTCCCGGAAAGGTGTCAAAATCGGTACTCAGGCCTAGTTCTACAAATACCTTGAGCACATCTTCTTTACTGCTCCAGTTTTCCAAGCCTTGAAAATCAGCACCAAAACGATGACCGACCTCTTTTTGTGTTTCATGCACGACCACTTGTCGTCCGGCATGTGCCAAGGTAATTGCGGCCGCTAACCCAGCCGGACCAGCACCTGCGATTTCCACAGGTATTGTGTTTTGATTTTTGTTCTCCGTCAATGCACAGCTCCCTCAATACCAAATCTTAACTTTAAACCCTCGCGACTGAACGGCATCATTGAGCCGTCCGCACGGGCGTATTCGCGGCCACCACGATCAAACACCCGTTACAGAACATATGGCCGAGGTCCTTCGCAGGAACATTTTTTTAATCCCTAGGATGGTCCTTTATTTGACCGCGAAGTACCACAAAATTGTAGATGGGTACCCAGATTAGGGCAAAGAACCAACCATAACCATAGGCTTCGATTAAGCCTAAGAAAAAACTCTTCCAGCTCAACCACTCAAATCCCGGCAAGAGTTTCTGCCAGGTCTCGTACATGGCATGCTCGGGCAGTAGTAGATCAAATCCGATGCAGAGGGCAAAGCTGATTGCCAACAACAGGCTGGTCGCGTGGCCGACACCCAGCAATGAAATGCCGCCACTGTGTGTCTTATTTGTCATGGTCTGATTCCAGTTTTTTATTGTCTACAAAAGGTTCAGGATCACTATCGAACTTATCGAGACAAGCACGACTACAAAAACGGTAGAGTGTGTCCTCATGCATCTTTCCGTAACCTTGCTCGGGATCAACGTGCTTCCCGCAGACAGGATCGATGTGCTTGCGCACATTGTCTTTGTCGCGAGCGTGTCTACCGTGGCCGTGTATAATATGTGCGCCACAGCCGAAGCGCATTATTACATAAAAGACTACGGCAAAGAGTAACAACGAACCTAGGCCTTCCATAATTCACCTCCGTCCTGTTTCTTCATCATCCACCTTCACCGTCAAGAAGGCCTTCCATCGATTCATTGCTGGAAAAAAGGCCGGTGTCTTGTATACATACTCTTTATAGGCTTGCGCAAACTGCGCCTCTGCGCGGCGCTCTTCGATCCGCGCCAGGTGTACATAGGCATAGAGCATGATGGGCGTCATTAATACCGTTAGAAACGTAGGCCACTGTATCAGGAAACCGATGATAACCAGAAACAATCCGGTATATTGCGGGTGGCGGGCGAAGGCGTAGATGCCATCGGTGACTAAATTTCCACGT
Source organism: Thiohalomonadales bacterium (assembly GCA_048061555.1). GTDB lineage: Bacteria > Pseudomonadota > Gammaproteobacteria > SZUA-152 > SZUA-152 > JBGMRO01. Next base: position 3,011 of record JBGMRO010000268.1, read on the forward strand.
GCGGCGTGGATCTGTGTCCAACCCTTTGAAAGCAGCATGTAGCCCATGACCAAAAAAGCTAGGCTCAACGCCATTATAATCGCCCAAGCCAGCGTAGAACCGCCAAATACGACCACCCAGAGGTGGCCGTATTTGTGGCCGTAGGGTTGCAATACCGGATAGGCATCACCCAGCCATCCGGTGAGCAGATATATCGTCAATGGAAAACCATACATCTCGGCAAACAGGGCCACCAGAAAGGCGGTTACGACCCCCATGCCACGCCACTCTTGACTGCCGCGTGGTTTAATAAAGCTCAGGATAAAAAAAAGAAAAATACCGACATTAAACGCCGCTACGATCCACATCCCGTAGGGGTAACCCGCTTCTGCTGACTGCATGGTTCAACACCTCTTTTTACTACAGTTTCACATTCTTTAATCGTAGCGCGTTGGTAATCACCGACACAGAACTAAAACTCATCGCCGCTGCCGCAATTATGGGTGACAACAGCACGCCAAAAACGGGATAGAGCACACCGGCGGCAATGGGTACCCCGGCCGTATTATAGATGAAGGCAAAAAAGAGGTTCTGACGGATGTTGCGCATGGTGGCGTGACTGAGACGTCTTGCGCGTACAATGCCCGTCAGGTCGCCCTTGACTAGGGTCACGCCGGCACTCTCCATGGCGACATCGGTGCCGGTGCCCATGGCGATACCCACATGCGCCTGGGCAAGCGCCGGGGCATCATTGATACCGTCACCGGCCATGGCGACAATGTGCCCTTCGGCCTGGAGCTTTTTGACGACTTCGGCCTTTTGCTCGGGCAATACCTCGGCATGAATCTGATCGATGTTCAGCTTGGCCGCAACTGCCTCGGCGGTCTTACGGCTATCACCCGTGAGCATAACGACACGGATGCCTTCTGCATGCAGACTGCTAATGGCTTCGGGGGTACTCTGCTTAATCGGGTCGGCGACACCGATCAAGCCCGCGGCCTTGCCGTCGATGGCTAACAGCATCACGGTCTGGCCTTCGGCGCGTTGGCTGTCTGCCTGTTTGGGTAGATCACCGGCATCGACATCGAGACTTTGCAGTAATTTTAGATTTCCCAAGGCCACTTTGTGGCCATCTACGCTGCCGGTTACTCCCATGCCGGTGACCGACTGAAAGTTGTCCGTCTGAGTGAGTGTTACGCCTTTTTCCTCGGCACCTTTTACAATCGCATCGGCTAGTGGGTGTTCACTGCCTCGTTCCAGGCTCGCCGCAAGACGCAGGTTGCTGTCTTCCTTAAAACCCGCATTGGCAAATACCGAGACCAATTTTGGTTTGCCTTCGGTGAGTGTGCCAGTCTTGTCCACGACTAGGGTATCCACCTTTCTCAGCACCTCCAGCGACTCGGCATTCTTGAATAATACTCCCATCATCGCCCCTTTGCCGGTGCCGACCATGATAGACATTGGGGTCGCTAGCCCCAAGGCACAAGGGCAGGCGATAATCAATACCGCGACGGAATTGATCACGGCATACGCGATCGCGGGCTCAGGCCCCCATAGACTCCAGACAATGAAGGTAGTCACTGCAATGGCCACGACGACCGGGACAAAATAACCGGCAACCTGATCCACCAATTTTTGGATGGGTGCACGCGAACGCTGCGCCTCGGCGACCATATTGACAATCTGTGCGAGCAGGGTGTCGGCACCCACCTTCTCAGCCTGCATTAATAGGCCGCCGGTGCCGTTAACGGTGGCACCGATCAAGCGTTCCCCTTGCATTTTTTCTACCGGGATGGGTTCCCCAGTCACCATCGATTCGTCCACATTGCTCTCGCCTTCGAGCACGGAGCCATCCACCGGAATTTTTTCACCAGGACGTACCCGTAACCTATCTCCGACTTTTACATGCTCCATGGGAATATCTTCTTCGCTGCCATCATCACGTACGATACGTGCAGTTTTGGGGGCCAGGCCGAGCAACAATTTGATTGCCGCGTTGGTCTGGCTGCGCGCACGCAACTCCAAGACTTGACCAAGCAAGATCAACGCGGTGATCACGGCTGCTGCTTCGAAATAGACCGGTACCACGCCGACATCATTAAAGACCGCCGGTGGAAAAACGTGCGGGAAAATGGTGGCGATGACGCTATAAGTCCAGGCCACCGATACCCCCAGTCCGATGAGGGTAAACATATTGAGATTGCGCGTGATGACCGATTGTATGGCGCGTACATAGAATATCCAGCCGCCCCAGACTATCACTGGGGTTGCCAATATCATTTCTAACCACTGGCGCAGACTGGGGTCGATCAGCTCCGCCATACCGACGGGCCAAAACTCGGCGGCCATGGCGCTAAACAAAACCGGCAGGGCGAACACACTACTGAACCAGAAACGCTTGCTCATATAGTCGAGTTCGCTGGTATCTTCTTCGGCCTCGACGGTGCGGGATTCTAGCGCCATGCCACACTTGGGGCAGGCGCCGGGGTGATCCTGCATTATTTCCGGGTGCATCGGGCAGGTATATTCAGTCTTTGTGGTGGCAGGAATGCCCATAGGCTCAAGCGCCATTCCACATTTAGGACACGCAGCAGGGTGATCCTCTACGACTTCCGGGTGCATAGGGCAGGTGTAAGACGTTGCTGCACCCGCAGGTGCGCTAGAAACATTGGTCTCATGATGGTCATGCTTGCCACCACAACAGCTATCTTTTTTCAGGTATTGCTCAGGTGATGCGGTAAATTTATTTAAACAACCTTCACTGCAAAAATAGTACGTTTTACCCTCGTGTTCCGTATGGTTCGCCGAGTCTTGGGTAACGGTCATACCGCA
>JBGMRO010000269.1:0-5817 GCA_048061555.1 Thiohalomonadales bacterium
CATGAAAGAGATCGTCGGCATAAATCACATAGGAATTCGGGTAAGCGATCTGGATCAGGCTAGGAAATTCTATGCACAGCTCGGCTTTGAATTTATTGTCGGCCCAATTGGCCCGGAACCGGTGGCAATCATGGAACATCCGTCAGGCGTAAATATAAATTTTATTTTAAATGCAGATTCCGGCATAAAAAATAATATTCTCATGGATGTTCCAGAACGACACCCGGGTTATACCCACTTTGCCTTAGATGTTAATGATATCGGCGCCGTGCAAGCAACAATAGAGAGACTCGGTATACACATCACCGAGGGACCCATTACGTTACCCGATGGTGGCATTATGTTCTTTATACGTGACCCGGATCATAACGTGATAGAATTTCATCAGAATGCGTAGTCATTAAAATTAAATCAAGGAATGCGATCTGTAACCCGCTACTTTTTGATGCCGGAAGGCAAGCACAATAACTGAATCAGTATTTTTATCAAAATGATAAAATGCCACATAACCAGAATCACCAACAGGAATAATTAACTCTCGCAGTTCTGGTAAATCATTAAATGGTCTACCAATCTCTGGCGGAGTTTCCAGGAGAGCAAAGTGGTGTTCGATGGCTTGCCCCGCCCTCATCGCTGCTTGTGGATTCTTGGTTATCAAAAATAGACGCCAGCGCTCCAGGCCCAGCCCAGCGTTGCGCCGTCTGTGACTATTACTTGTGGCAATGAGGATTTTCTGTTTCTTTGTCAGTACCCCAGGCGCTTAACCAGTCGCGTACTTCCTGACCGGCCAAGTGTTGTCCGGTTTCTTGATAAGCCGTCCAGAACGCCAAGGCCTCTTGCTTGAAACTTTCTCTAGCTTCTTCGCGCTCAACGTAGATGCGGATTGCTTCTCGCGTGATCCAATGTGCCGAACGATGCCGCACATCAGCCAAGTACCGTCATGAACCTACGTTACGCGGCCTAAAATACTAGAATCTAAAACTCATATTTATAAACACCACTAAGAGCACGCCACATCAATCACGCATCAAAGACCAGAATCCACCCTGTGTCGCTTCGCTCCTTGCTCCACGCCACGGCTTCGTCGTGGCCTAATAATGTCGCTAACGCTAAGAGCCAGCCCCTTGCGGGTAGATTTCGGTAGATTTCAAGCTAGTTGCGGATTTTATGGCTTTGAGGTGAGCAGTTACGATTCCGAAACATAAGGTGCCTTATTAAGTTTCCAAGAAAATTTGTTGATGATAAGGTTATAATTAAAGAATAAAGAGAAAATATGCTTGCATTATTGCCAATCAAAATTCAGAAAAAGTAGCCCATATACGAGAAGTAGACGGATATAGTTCGCTATCAAATTGACTCCAGATAAGTGAATATTTGTTATTAAGCGACACGGCAATGGGATCAAATAGGCCAATAATTTTGTTAGTGGTGGGTGGTATTATCACAATCGGTTCGCTCCAAAAACTACCATCAAATTTTCTCGATAGCATTTTTGATGATTCCCCATAGACGTCATTTTTCATAAACAGGGCGAATCCATTCGGGCTTGCCGTGATTGTATGGATTCGAGTATTGTAAAACAAATTTTGTGCTCTAAACTTCTCCGTGTTAATGAGTTCGGTTCCATTATAAACGTAGGTAGTTATACCGTTAATTCCTGATCCACTTAGCGCGAAACTGGCATTGTGCGTAACGATACTTACATTGTTGAAAAATGCCTGAGAAATTTTGGTAGCGTTATCCCAGCCTGTAGCGCCGCTGTAAAATGATTGGTAAAAACCTTCGGTATCGCTAGCTACACTGGTTCGTTGCATCCAGGTTATAAGATACACACCTTGGTTATTGGCCGCGATATCCAATTTCGAAACGTCTATATTGGGGGCGCTATTAAGTAATTTCGGAGTACTTATATTGCTATCATTGAATATCTGGCCATATAGTTCATTCGTGGAAAAATAATTATTCGGTTCATTTAGTTGGAGCCATATAATGGCGAAGCGTGCCGTAGTTTCGGCGATTATATGAGCCTCCATGACGAATTTTTCCACAGCGGTTTCGCCGAAATTAAAAGTGAATGGCATTGTCCATTGGCCATCCTCATAACGGCTAGCAGAAATTATTTGCTGTGAATCACCCGACGATTGTCCCCAAATGACTAAGAAACCAGTATTTGTGGCGCTTATGTTATGGAAATCGATTTTTTCGCCGGTATTAAGCGTACTTAATTTGTGTGGAGCTAACCAATTGCTGCCGTCGTATACCAAGGCGGTAACATCATCGCGTGTTTCACTGGTGATGAGGAAACTGTTATTGGTACTATTAATTTGATATAACCTATCTAGGTTTCGACGTCCGACAAAATCATTGCTCGTACTGCTAATGCTACCCCTAGTAGGGTTTTCTGTACTACGATTTTCCGCAGGATGTAATGCATAATTAAGTCGCAAGTGACCACCAGAAAATTCAAACCAAGTGGATAACACATCACCTCTGTCATTTACAGACAACTTTGGTAAAGTAGCACTACCTGCTCGATGTAACGCAAGCCCTGAGGGTTCTCCGATCCACTGGGAGTTGGCTATATCAAATTTCATTGCGTTTGTGTTGGGTAATTCGCTCACGATTGTGCTAAATGAAGCTCCTAGTCCTAACCAATAGGTAGAGCCAGATAAGGAGAGTTTAAAATCTGTTGCCTTAGATAGTGGTAGCGCCGTTTCTATCTTATTATTGATGACACCTGCAGACACATCAAATAACACGCTGTTTAACTGACGCTCTAAGCTAACGGAATCTTGGTTGGTATAAACCGCCATAAAGTCATTACCAGCGCTTTGCATGATTAATTCACTGGTGGTTATAATTTCATTTTCCTGTCTTGGGATGGACAAGGTGGCTGGTTTCCACGCATCGGAGCCACTATCAAAGACTGAAAGATAAAAACCTGGCGCCGAGTTATCGCTATAGCTCAAGACAAAGTCTTGTTGACTAGCCGCTAGCTCGATGCCACCAAAGTATGTTTTATTTGCGACAACGTTCTTTGTTAACCATTGTTGAGATGTATGTAGATATGTTAACGTATTCAGCGAAATATAATTATCAGCTTCGTTAGACTTATAAGCTATCGCGTAACCGGTATTATTTCCGACCAGCCTAACCCCGGCACCAGGGCCACTAGCTACTGCAGTTTTGATATTACCGATGAGTTTTTCACCAGCCCATTGCGTTGCCGGTTGATAAGTATTGACAAATAATTGTACAACTACCGAGCCGATGGTTTCTGAAATTGACCAAGCGGCAGCGAATCCTTTGCTACTTGATGCGGTAGTTAGTCCTCTGATAACACCAGGGCGATTTATATCATTGAGCGCCACAGGCGCGCTCCATGTATTGGTGGACATATCATACTGACTAAACAACACATAAGAAACTTCCGTAGGTGTCGGTAACTCTTTTACAACGTATTTCGATGTAATTGCGTAGTAGGTATTATTATCTGCAATTAAACGGTAGGGAAGCGAACTTGCAGTAAACAATTGTCGGTCGAAGTTTTCATTATTAGATAAGGGATTCTTAGAGGTGAATATTTTAATTGGCTGCATGCTCCAGTTTGAACCGTCATAGAGTGTCACAAACTCATCCACACGGTTGGTCCACATAACGGCATATCCTTTGCCTTTGAGTGCTGTAATGGTAGGTGATATTCCAGAATTGCGCTCCCAATCTGTGGTGTCGGTTAGCTCTACAGGGGTCCCCCAAGAAGAGTTACCCAATAGATTATATCCAACGAAAAAAATATGCTCGTTAACGTCCGGCCAGACAATACCAAAACTTTTTCCATCCGTGGCGAGTTGAAGTCTACCAACGTTGCGATTAATAAAGCTCACCAGTACTTCTGGTGCTGACCATTTTTTGGTCGTTATATTATATGATGCTGTCATCCAATCCGTTCCATTACCGGTATCGGATTCCCATAGGCTAACGCCATCTCCGCTATCATTAAACAACAATATGGGTACGTTTTGTCTGGAATTACCTACATTATCACTACTGATTTGTTGACTCGATACAGTTACGTCAATGGGTTTCTGAGGTCCAGCAGCATCATTAGGGCATGCAGATAGTAGTACAACAAAGAGTAAGGTCAGTGTGTAGGAATTTATCCTTAAGAGCTTGTTTAATTCAACTAATTCGTTCAATTTTTGTTCGCCTAATTATTAATTTTAGAATGTGCCATCACGAAGGTGAGAGTAACAAACTCGGTGGAATTATTCCAACGTCAAAAACATTACTTGTTAAAAAGTATAAAAATAGTCCTATCTGAGATGTATCGCAAGTTTGTGAAATGAGCCTGTACACGTTATTCTAGCAACTCTCATAAATTAAACCGCATAGGGTTTGCCTCGTCTCGTGCTAATGAATAGCGTCCTAGGGTGGTGGTGAAATTTATCAAAATTATAGGAGTTTGCTATAAGCTCAAAATACAATCGATGATTAAGGATATCATCTGAGTGATTATTGTGCAGCAGGAAAGTGAAAATGTCCATTTTCTGCCGAAAGCGGATACATGCTTAGTTCGTCCAGTTTAAAAATAAATGCGAGGTGATCGGGAAGGCTTTAGCCCATTGTAATTATTTTAGATATAGCTGAATGTTACATCTGGATTTGTTTGATAATTACTGGTTATCCAGAGTCTTATTTTTCCGCTGCTTATAAACAAGCCCAATGCCAGGGTTCGTAGATAATTTTACTCTTGACATTTTTGGGATAGGAGAGGTTAAAACCAAATTTTTCTCCATGTTTTTGTAACCACCTAAATGCTAATGTTTGATCAAAACGTTCAGAAAGAGTATCGCAACCAGTTGTCGTTAAGTCTAGCGCGCATCCGGTATGGTGTTCGCTGTAACCCGGAGCGGCACTTGCTTTTAAAACACTAGATATTTTAAAACCTTTATCTAACTTTCTGCGAATGATGTTTGCTTGATATTCAACGCTACGAAATGCAGATACAATAGTTAACTCAATGTTTTCTTTTTTAGCCGACTCGTACATTTCGCGCCACTGATTTTCTGTTTTAGAGGCTAGTAATTGAGCCCTATCGTATATATCTTTACCAATTTCAACTAAATCATTTTCTTCCATATACAGCGGTAGTGCAAAATCTTTTTCGTATGATTCAGGTATACCTAGCATCTTATTCGTTTCCTTAATAAGCTTTTTATAGGTAACCAGATCCATTATTTTATCTCGCTGATGTTACGGCAATATATTTCTTTCTGTAGCTTAGCAATTATTGTTATCCAGATTAACTCATTATCCATTCAATTGCCTTACATTCGTGATACGCAATAAAACCCTTCTTCCCATCGCAATAGCAATCGATATCATCAATGTACTCCTTTGCCAGTTTAATTTTTAGCTCAGCATACTTGTGCATTACTCATAAAATAATCTCCTTATAGTTTGTTGCGAGATGATGGATAGCAGCTTATACAAGGAAAATATGCAAATAAGCTCAATCATCATTGGTCGCGACCCGATTAGATTAAATCGGCATCCGTAATTATTTCGACGAGTGCTGGGCCCGGGTGGTTGAGTGCTTCCTTGAGTGCAGCTTCAAGCGCTTCGACCTGGCTCACCTTAATCCCTTTGCCGCCACATAATTCAGCGTAAGCCGCAAAACTGGGGTTGTGCAATGACGTTTGCCAAACCGGCCACCCTGGTGTGGGCAACGATTATTCATGGCGGTATATTCACCCTCGATATTGGTCAACGCCATCGAGTGGGTGCCCGCGGTCACTGTTTTTACGCGACCCGGTG
>JBGMRO010000270.1:0-3673 GCA_048061555.1 Thiohalomonadales bacterium
TCCCGTCCATACCATGAACAGGCAAACATTTGATTATCTCCGTTGTTACATTTTAGATCGCCGCTCTTGTTATCGGTAATGCCCGTGTGTGATCGTATATAGAGCGACAAGCGATCGTCATTGTCATTTGCGTACATGAAAAAAGCAGCATATTCACCAATTGAAGGCAATAATCGTCCCCCCAGTAACTGATAGTTTTCTTCGCTTAGGTCAGCCGAGCGTACAGGTACTCCTAAACGTTTGGAGAACCAGGACATTAATTCTACTTTCTTGTCCGCACCCAATTCCACTGCATGATCGGTTTCTGCAGAATAAATTACGTGAGCTTCCACTGCGAGCCGGGCAATTTGTACATATTTATTTACCTTGGGGGGTTCCCTGTTTTGTAATGTATATTCAGCAATAAAATATCCCATGAAAATTGCCAATATCGCGATAGATATATGTATAGAGAGTAATGGTAGCGAGAGATTTTTGGTTGGTTTTTTCCACCAAGGTGTTTTATCAGCTAAGGGTTTAAAATTATCGATAATGTCGGTTAAGTGTACGGGTATTTCTTGATAGACTTCATCGAGTGCGGCTCGGATTTGCTTGTCGGTCGCTTGGTAGGATTTAAACTCTGTATTCTTGCTCGAATATTTATGTAAAAAGGCTTGCGCCTTCAATTGACTGCGACGATCCAGGCGACCATCGATAAAGGTATGCAGATGGATATCGGTTTTATTATTGTTATCGTCCATTGACAATACTACTTTATGGATTCTCTTGAATTGGATACGAGGGCGAGGTCAGGTTTAGAGACCTTAGTGGAAGGAATAGGTGTGTCGTCTGAATCTCCAGTATATTTGCGTAATAGCTTACGTGCCAGATGTAATTGAGCCATTAATTTTGGTATAGGGAGTTGTACGATTTCGCTAATCTGACGATACTCAAGTCCACCTAAAATTACCAGAAGTAATATTTCCTTGGGTTCATCCGGGAGCTTACTAACTGCATCCATTAATCTATGGACTTGCTGATTGTTAGCTAGATTGGGATCTGTGCGCATGATGTATTCCGCTAGACTTGAGTCTACCCCCCCTGAACTATCACTGGGCGGTTCATATTCTAGAAAACTTTGGTGCAGAATAGCGTACAACCAGGGTTTAATCGGTTTATTTTTATCCCAACTTAGGTGATTGTCTAAGGCCTTCTCTATACAGTCTTGAACCATGGTTTCGGCAGCAATGTAGTGCCCCAGTAAGGCCAAATTATGGCGCATGAGTCCGGGTATTGCGGCTTTAAGCTGGAATTTAAGTTCTTGCATGTATCGATAAATTCTTCTGATTTATATATATCAATTTGTAACTACTTACCCTACTGAGCGCTTTCTCGATCCCACGCACTCCTGCGAGTACCCAGTACGGATTCAGGTGAATCAGGGTAAGTAATTACAATTTTTTAACGATATATACACTGTAATGAAATTTAAGTATAGCCCATAGCAAACAGTTCACGCGGTGTTACCCCGAGGTTGTAGATCTTGATTCACTTTCCGTTGGCGTTACATTTAGTCTGCACACGACGGATCACTAATTTATCAAACATCCTCATAAAGTTGACTAACCTTCTTCACAAAGGTCTATATTACCCTTTAGTTTGGTCGTTTGAGTCGGGCAAATTCCGAGCTTCGGGATAACCACTCGTATTAGGAGATGTCAGCGCTAAATTGCTAAATAGTGATAGTTGGGCGTCAGTAGTGACCTGCTATGGTTACTAATCATAATAGTTTTCTGACAATAACAACGGTTGGATTTTTGATCAATATCCTTCTTTGTTATATAATTAAACTATACATGCATAAAATAATATAACGGCAAAATTGTCGAAATTTTGATTCATTCTTGACCGATCAGTCAAAACAGGGGATAGTAGTTATTCCTACCGGAGTGGCGTTTTCTCAAACTTTGTGGCGAATCTCTAGTTCCGGGTGTTCTCCCGCTCTACATTAGATGCATGACTAGCGCACACGAAATTCCATGGCTGAATCAGTAACTTACAATAAACATGCGTCACCACTTATTTTTTCTGTCGGTGTAGCTTGCATGATAGTCGCGGGTTATTTCCTGATTGAAGGTCTGTCACAGTTTTCCGGAAATGCCACTACAAGGAATATCCTGATTATCGGCGGTATTCTATTCCAGATAACCGAATCACTGTGTTTTATTGCCGCTGCGGCATTGGCATTTCATTCTCGATTGTGGCGAGTCTCGTTGTTTATGTTGGGCTGTGTATTATTTTTGTTTTCAGTCGCAGTGATGACTTTGGCACAAAAGACCGCTCTACAAGCGGGCGTCAATGAGGCTGGTGCGATAGACGAAAAACGCCAGTATATGCGCGAACAAATGACTAGTCTGGATCGCATGATCGAAAGTTATCAATATAACGCAGAGAAACAATCCAAATCGATATACAAGGATAGCCGAGCGCTAGGCCAAGACTCGATTAATCGTGCAACGGCAATCGAACAGCAAAAATTAGAATTGTCAGATGAATTATTTGCCTTGAATCAGGAAAGGAAGGAAACGTCGGTAGATTTTTTTAACCGATTAGAAGAGGTTACAGGATTACCTTCTAGGAACACTGAATTTTATTTTTTGGTATTGCGTTCATTGTTAATAGAGTTAAGCGGAATTTTGCTAATGGCATTTGGTGCTAGTCTGCGTACTCTACGAGCGCAAGGTGCTTATCAAAATCTCGCCGCCGTGGATACCGCGAGTGAGCTGAATAATTACGCTGAACCAGTTGCGGAGGATCATTCAGTTGCGACCGGTGTCATGGCCTCTGCGGAAGGTTTGGCTTGTCCCTTACCCTTGCCTACTGTGTCCAATGCGCCCGTGAAAAACAGCAGCCATGGCAAAAATGGTAGTGCTGTGCGAAAGAAAAAAACGCCTATAGGTATCAATAAAATTACATTGATGTCTAGGCCGAGAGAGAACGAAGACGATATCGGTGAATTTGACCTCGATGGTGTCGATCTGGATGCGGAAATTCAATATATTGAAGATCACCCCAAGGTGTTAAAATTTAACGAGCATAGCTATAGTCTACATATTCAGCGGTTACGCAAAAATATTCAACCTACAGCCAACAATCCAAACGTAAAATCCTTGGGTAATAGTATAATAGATCTCTATCAGAAAGGTGTGATTGCTTCGCTGAATCGTGAAGAGATTATTAATGGTCTACGCAAGTATCACAATGTTGATGTCGATAAAGACCAGGCAATACAAATTAGCGATTATATCTCGCGGGAAAACGAAACGGTAGAGAGTTAACCTTACTGTTGCATTAACTCTGCGCGAAAAATAAGAAATATTCTACGTATACAGAGTATCATTGATATTAGATGGTTGTTTCTGGAAATCACAACGGGTGAGATCCAGAAGCAGGATTATTTTCGCCAAAAAGTGTGCGCAATTAGTGGGAAGCGGTGTAGTGACCTTGATTTGAGACCCGCTGTAAATCATCCCTGTACGCTAAACGGCGACCCCCATGTCGCCGACGGTCTCAAATCAAGATCACTACACCACTTCTTTGGCTCGTTCAAAACGCAGTATCTTTGCAACGCGGGGGTTATTTATCCCGCTGACGGAAAACAGCCTGCCGCTGCCATTGGGTATGACTCTATTCT
>JBGMRO010000270.1:3773-5815 GCA_048061555.1 Thiohalomonadales bacterium
GGAGATTTTAATTCCTGAAATTTTGTATCTTGTGACTTTACTAGTAATTCCTTGACCAATTCAGTTTCCGCGATTTCTTTTTTTGCGACACCAACCGCTTCTTGTTTTTCATGGACTTGAGATTTTAGGTTTTCAATTTCGGAGGCCAAATCAGCTAGCCTCTGTTCGGTTTCCGATAAGCTAACATCGGCATCGCTAATAATAGAATTGATATCGATATGAGCCGATTGCAGTGTTTCTCTTACCACCTTAATCACCACGTCTGAATTATCTGTAGGTAGCTTACGCATTAAATCAACAGCGTCGCTGATGCCATAACGGGGAGCCGCTGGAGAAAAGTGAGATTCAATATCTCGGGTAATATCAGTATCGGATTCGCTAACTAAATTATCTACATAGTGGTCAAATTCGGGACATTCTTCGGTGGGGGTGGGGGTTCGTTTAAAAAGGGCCATGTTTTCTACTCCGCTACAGCTTTATACTCTATGTTAGGTAGCATACAATAATAAATTATCCTTAGAAAGCATAATATTAAGAAATATTCTTAAGTAATAAAAAACAACTACATACGATATTGCGATACTTCAAGGCCCAATTTTCTAAATGGAATGTTAGCATGTGCAATCATAAAAAATGTTAGAGCAAGCCGTTAGTGTAGTGAGGTTCACCATTTAATGCAGAATGTAGTCTTATGTGAAAGTGAATTGGAATGATGAAATACGTAAAAATAGTAATCGCGCGCAGCAAACGTCTGTTTGGGGTAGAGGTATATAATACTAGTCGTGCAGAAAAGTGGGTGTCGGTCTTAGGATGTAGTATCGGAATATTTTTGGTTTACAGTATCAGTTATCTATTTGCAGGACCGGATGTTGCGATGTTATTGGCGCCATCAATGGGTGCGGCGGCAATACTGGTATTTGTTGTACCGCATGCGGCATTATCCCAGCCATGGGCTGTGCTGGGCGGCAATGTGGTAGCCGCCGCGATTGGTGTGACCTGTTACAAGTTATTTCCTAACCCGTTTCTTGCCGCTGCACTTGCGATGGGTTTTGCGGTAATAGCGATGCATTTATTGGTTTGTATGCACCCACCTGCAGGTGCGAGTGCCTTAATTGCCGTCGTTGGAGGTCCAGGTATTCATGACCTAGGATACGGTTACGTATTTTTTCCGGTGTTCGTGAATGTATTTGTGATTCTGGTCGTGGCGATTATTTTTAACAGTTTATTTCCTTGGCGACGTTACCCTGCGAGCTATATGCAGTTTACGGATGTCCCTGACGTCTCTAGCAATGATTTCGTCCCACGTATCGATAAAAAATATATCGAAAGTGCAGTTAAGGAAATGGATATGCTTATCGATCTAACGAGTGACGACTTGCAACGCCTGGTCACACTCATCCTTGAAAAGGCGGAACTACAATATCTGCAGCCCAAGCAAATCAAACTTGGGCATTTTTATACCAATGGTGAACACGGAGGTGAATGGTCGATAAGACAAATCATCGATGAGTCCGCCTGCGAAGATGCAAAAAATGATATGGTGGTCTACAGAACGGTTGAAGGTAGTGGCCTTCGTAGTGCTGATAGTTGTACACGACGACAGTTCGCGCAGTGGGCCGTGCGCGAAGTTTTTCCTACTGAAAGTAATGTCGAGAAAAATTAACGGTACTGATACCTGTTTTTTCATAGTGAGTTTACACAGGTAAACGACCATTTGTGAACGCAGGAATGAAGTCTGTGGGTGATAATAAAATTGTAGCTACGAACATTGTAACTATTTAGATTGCCCCTGTAAGGCTTCAGTACAAGGCAACAATCTTAAGATAAGTTACTGTAATTCTATAAACAACATAGAATAACAGTAACTAATTGTGAGTTTACACAGGTAAACGACCATTTGTGAACACAGGACTGAAGTCTGTGGGTGATAATAAAATTTTAGCTATGGACATTGTAACTATTTAGATTGCCCCTGTAAGGCTTCAGGACAAGGCAACAATCTTAAGATAAGTTACTGTAATTCTATAAACAACATAGAATAA
>JBGMRO010000271.1:0-5777 GCA_048061555.1 Thiohalomonadales bacterium
CTTGAGGGGGTAGTGGCGAAAGCTGTGCCGGTTCGACTCCGGCCATCGGCACCAATAATCGTTTGTTTGAAATCTGAACGGGGCTTACGTCGGGGCGAACAAGCCTGCTTTACTTATGTAACTACTTATGCAAGACGTAGTACAAACAATAATGAAATTAGTTATAAAAATAATTATGCATAACTAGGTCTTTTGGATTCTGGTTAATCTAACGATCTCTAGATTCCGAGTTCAAGAATTTACCGATGCTTAACACGGGTGGATAATCGCTGTACATCCACCAATTTACAGTGTAACTCGGGGTTTCTGAGCCACTGAACTTTGTAACGTGAGCCACTAATTAATAATAATTAAAAAATGTCAATACTTAACTTCCTGATTTAATACATATAACTAATCTCCGCTTTTCTTGACAAGGCAATTACGTCTAGCCTAGACTCGTGATTCGCGTTTTTTCGTGTTCCGCGTGGGGATAATTACGTGAATCTAGGCCGTGATTGTTAGACAGAGTCCTGATCATTAGCGCGATAGGATAATTTGCAAAACGAGATGTGACGTTTTTGTTTCGACGGTAGTTTACAAAAACTTGTACTGATAATAATAAATTAGCGATTTTTTTCGTGTAAGGACATTCGCTCATATGGCTAACAGTGAAGGAAACAACGTTATGGAGTCAGCGCAACAATGATTGCAAATTATTTACCCGTTTTACTTTTCATCCTTATCGGGCTCTTTGTGGGTCTTGCTGCAATCGGTATGGGCCACATGATGGGGCCGCGGAATCCCTACGAAGAAAAGCTGACACCGTATGAATGTGGTTTCGAGGCTTTTGAAGATTCTCGGATGAAGTTCGACGTACGTTTCTATTTGGTGGCTATTTTATTCATCATTTTTGATTTGGAAATCGCATTTTTGTTTCCCTGGGCAATTGTATTGGAAGATCTCGGTGTCTTTGGTTTTTGGGCAATGTCTGTATTTCTCGGAATTTTAGTCATTGGTTTCATCTATGAATGGAAGAAGGGGGCCTTGGAATGGGAATAGAAGGCATACTCGAAAAAGGTGTTGTTACGACCAGTGCCGATAAGCTCATAAATTGGGCACGCACGGGTTCACTATGGCCAATGACTTTCGGGCTAGCCTGTTGCGCGGTCGAAATGATGCACGCGGGTGCCGCGCGATACGATCTTGATCGGTTTGGCATAATTTTTCGGGCTACGCCGCGCCAGAGTGATGTCATGATCGTGGCTGGAACACTGGTAAATAAAATGGCCCCTGCACTACGCAAGGTTTATGATCAAATGGCGGAACCACGTTGGGTAATTTCTATGGGGTCCTGTGCAAACGGTGGTGGTTATTACCATTATTCCTATTCAGTTGTCCGAGGTTGTGATCGCATTGTACCTGTTGATATCTATGTTCCGGGTTGTCCTCCAACTGCTGAAGCGTTGCTGTATGGAATTATTCAACTTCAAAATAAAATTCGACGTACAAATACAATCGCAAGGTAATATCTTAACGACATTACTCTTAAATAAATATAATACCTAAGTAATATTGAAACTTTAAATATAAGTGGCAAGTGTCGGCTCAGTGCACCACAGAAAATAACTTCTCACATAATATTTACGTCATAAAAAGAGAATTTTTAGCCAATGAACGCAGTTCAAGAAACTTTAGTTGATCGACTTAAGGCACAATTTCCGAACGCACTATCCTGCGATGAAAGTTTTTCTGAAATTACATTGACGGTGGCCGCTACCGATGTGCGTGAGGTGTGTAAAACCCTGGCTAATGATCAGGCACTTATGTTCGAAGAATTGATCGATTTGTGTGGGGTGGATTATCTGGCCTATGGGGACGTAGAATGGGAGACTAGTGCTGCAACGGGCTCTGGTTTTAGTCGAGGTGTCACTGCTATGCACGACGGCACCCCCAGTGAACAACAAGTCGAGGGGTTCGATAGATCCAAACGTTTTGCCGTTGTTTATCATTTATTGTCGGTAACCCACAATGAACGTCTAAGATTGAAAACCTATCTAAGTGAAGAATCACCCGCAGTGGATTCTGTGGTCTCCGTTTGGACCGTGGCGGATTGGTACGAACGTGAGGCGTTTGATTTGTTTGGTATCTTATTTAAAGATCATCCCGATTTACGCAGGTTATTGACCGATTATGGTTTCATTGGCCACCCCTTTAGAAAGGATTTCCCATTGATTGGGCATGTAGAAATGCGCTATGACGCTGAAAAGCGGCGTGTAGTTTATGAACCGGTGAGTATCGAGCCGCGCACATTAGTACCTCGGGTCAAACGTGACGATCACCGCTATATCGATACAGCCACAGAAGGAGAATAGACAGTGGCTGAAATAAGAAATTATACCTTGAACTTTGGTCCTCAACACCCGGCTGCACACGGTGTGTTGCGTTTAGTATTAGAGTTGGATGGAGAAACCATTGAACGAGCCGACCCGCATATAGGTTTGTTGCATAGAGGCACCGAAAAACTGGCAGAAAGCAAGCCCTATAATCAAAGTATTCCCTATATGGATCGCTTGGATTATGTTTCGATGCTCTGTAATGAACATGCCTATATCCTAGCGATAGAAAAAATGCTGGATATCGAAGCTCCGATACGGGCGCAATATATCCGTGTTTTATTCGACGAAATCACTAGAATTCTTAACCATTTAATGTGGTTGGGAGCGCACGCACTCGACATCGGTGCAATGACGGTATTCTTGTATGCCTTTCGGGAACGCGAGGATCTAATGGATACCTATGAAGCGGTTTCAGGTGCGCGTATGCACGCCGCGTATTATCGTCCTGGTGGTGTGTATAGAGATCTGCCAGATACTATGCCTAAGTATAAACCGTCTAAATGGCACAATCAAAAAGAAGTCGATCGACTCAACGAAAATCGTCAAGGCAGTCTGCTAGATTTCATTGAAAGCTTTGCTGATCGTTTCCCTGGCTGTATAGACGAATATGAAACGCTGTTGACGGATAATCGTATTTGGAAGCAACGCACCGTTGGTATCGGTGTGGTAACGCCGGAACGGGCGTTTCAGCTTGGATTTACAGGGCCGATGCTAAGGGGCTCGGGTATAGAGTGGGATTTACGTAAAAATCGATCTTATGAAGTCTATGATCAACTAGACTTTGAAATACCGGTCGGCGTCAACGGTGATTGTTATGATCGTTATCTAGTTCGTATCGAAGAGCTACGCCAATCACAACGATTATTAAAACAATGCATCGCTTGGTTAAAAGAAAACCCAGGGCCGGTTATTCTCAATGACCATAAGTTCGCCGCGCCTTCACGTACCGATATGAAAGGTGATATGGAATCACTCATTCATCATTTTAAACTCTTTACGGAGGGTTATACTTTACCGGCCGGTGAGGTCTATTCAGCCGTTGAGCATCCCAAAGGTGAATTCGGTATTTACCTCGTTTCCGATGGATGTAATAAGCCCTATCGACTTAAAATTAGAGCGCCGGGATTTCCTCATCTTGCGTCGCTCAATGAAATGACGACCGGGCATATGTTAGCCGATGTGGTGGCCATCATTGGTACACAAGATATCGTATTCGGTGAAGTCGATAGATAGATAAAATAAATCGGATAATTCTACGCTGCAAATTATCTGCATTTATACAATACGTGTAGTTGGACTTTATGATATAAACGAAATGTGTATTCGATATTTTAACAGTGCATTATTAGGCAGGTTATGTAGTTACTTTTTATTAATGATAAGGTTGGCCGACAAAAAAAGATTATGGTGTAAATATGGCAGCGGTTATGAAAAACAAAACAAAAAGTGCAGCGTTCGAAAAATCCCAGTCAGAAATTGATCAATGGCTGGCGAAGTATCCCGACGACCAAAAGCAGTCGGCTTCGATGGCTGCACTACGAATCGTGCAAGACGCTAACGGTGGCCATATTACACGCCCACTCATGGACGAAATAGCCGAGTACTTGCACATGCCACCGATCGCGGTCTATGAAGTTGCAAGTTTTTATTCAATGTATGAGCATCGTCCCGTCGGTAGACATAAAATTTGTGTCTGTACCAATATTTCTTGTATGTTATGTGGCTCAGATGAAATCCTTAAATATTTACAGTCTAAGCTAGGAATTAAAACGGGTGAAATAACCGCTGACAGTAAATTTAGCTTAAAAGAAGTAGAGTGTCTGGGGGCCTGCGTGGGTGCGCCTATGTTTCAGATAGGTGAAAATTACCACGAGAACCTTACACCTGAGAAAATCGACCACATATTGGACAAGCTGGAATAATCAATGCCAAACAATCAAATCTGCTTTAAGAATAATCACCTGGAAAATTCTTGGTCCTTGTCGACCTATAAAGGGGCGGGTGGTTATAAAATGTGGAAAAAAATCCTAAAGGAAAAGACGTCTCCTGAAAATATAATTGCGGAGTTAAAGACGTCAGCATTACGTGGCCGAGGTGGGGCTGGGTTTCCGACGGGGCTGAAATGGAGTTTTATGCCACGTAATACACCGGGTCAGAAATATATTGTTTGCAACTCTGACGAAGGTGAACCTGGGACCTGTAAAGATAGAGATATTTTGCGATACAATCCACATGCGTTAATCGAAGGTATGGCGATCGCTGGGTATACGATAGGGGCTAGTGTAGGCTACAACTATATTCGCGGAGAATTTTGGGAACCCTATTCACGATTTGAAGCTGCTATCGCTGAGGCTTATAAAGCAGGTATGCTAGGCAAAAATATATTTGGCAGTGGCGTCGATTTTGATTTACATACTCACTTAGGCGGGGGTGCATATATTTGTGGTGAAGAGACCGCGCTAATCGAATCATTAGAAGGCAAAAAAGGCCAGCCCAGATTCAAACCACCTTTTCCTGCAAGTTACGGTTTGTATGGTAGACCCACCACGATTAACAATACCGAGACTTTATCTTCGATACCGGCGATTCTTGAACAGGGTGGAAAATGGTTTCTTGAACTCGGTAAACCGAATAACGGTGGACAAAAGATATTTAGTGTCAGTGGACACGTCAATAAGCCGGGCAACTATGAAGTTGATATGGGTTTGCCTTTTTCTGAATTATTAGAAATGGCTGGCGGCATGAAGGATGGTAAAAAACTAAAAGCCGTCATACCCGGTGGGTCGTCGACGCCGGTGCTACCCGCTGATATCATGATGGAAACCGATATGGACTACGATTCCATTGCTAGATCCGGATCAATGCTGGGCGCGGGTTCCGTTATTATTATGAACGAAGATACCTGTATGGTGAACGCGCTGGCACGATTGTCTCTATTTTACTTTGAAGAATCTTGCGGCCAGTGCACACCGTGTCGAGAGGGCACCGGTTGGTTATCACGGGTGGTTCACCGCATAGAGGATGGCCAAGGTAAACCGGAAGACATCGATTTATTGAAGCAGGTTGCTGGAAAAATACAAGGCAGGACGATATGTGCTTTAGGTGACGCTGCTGCGTTACCGGTGACGAGTTTTATTAAACATTTTCGTAAAGAGTTTGAATATCATATCGAGCACAAACGTTGTATGGTTGGGTAGGTCGCCGTAGCCCCATATAGCGGTACTTAGTTATAATAGCTGTAATAAAAACTATCGCTGAAATAAAAAATTGAGTTTATCAAGATGGTACATATAGAAATAGACGGGCAAAAAATAGAAGCGCGAAATGGGGCGATGGTTATCGAAGCGGCTGACGACGCCGGTATAGATATTCCTCGGTTTTGTTACCACAAAAAATTGT
>JBGMRO010000272.1:0-5765 GCA_048061555.1 Thiohalomonadales bacterium
GGCAAAAAAAGAGATACGTCTGGTTTTGCGGACAGTAGGCCGCGCTACTCATTTGATTATACTGCATTATCGCAACAAGGGTTCTTGATACCCAATAGCGAACGTAGCACTATAGCTGAGGAATATCGATCCTTAAAACGCCCTATATTGATGAATGCTTTTGGAAAGGGAGCGGTACCGGTTGAAAACGGAAATTTGATTATGGTCACCAGCTCCGTACCTGGTGAGGGAAAAACGTTTTCTTCATTAAATTTGGCTATGAGTATGGCGATGGAACGTGACAAAACCGTTCTATTAGTAGATTGCGACGTACTACGTGCTTCCATGACAAAATTGTTGGGATTAAAGGATAGAATTGGTTTACTGGAGGTACTAAAAAGTAGTTCGGTAAGTTTAAATGACGTGATTATAAAGACAGATATACCCAATTTTAGTATTATTCCTGCCGGTCAACCACAGTTAAATTCTACGGAGCTACTAGCCAGTGAAGAAATGGAACGAATAACGTTCGATTTATCCGCTCGTTACCCTGACAGAATAATACTATTTGATGCACCTCCATTATTGGCTACAACTGAAGCTTCAGTTATAACTGAATTAATGGGGCAAATTATAATGGTAGTGGAATGCGGTGGCACCTTACACGGTACGGTGACTGAGGCGCTCGCACAATTAAATAAAGATAAGATTATTGGGTTGTTATTAAATAAAAGTCGACGTACTGCACGAAGTGAGTACTACAGCGGCGGTGGTTATTACGGAAAATAATATAAGGCAATTAAGAATGTATTACGCATCGTGCAGGAGATGCTGCCGATGTGCACCGTCACAACTGGCGCTTCTGTTTCTGCTGACATCAACAAATACTATCGCTGCGACCTGGACTGTCACACCAGCAATATTTGTGTCGAAAGATTACACCGATAATGTTGCGCTTTCTGGTCCGGCAAGCAAAGAATCTAAAGGTATTTCCATCTTAAGGCCTAGTATAAGAATAAATGGTGTTGGGCGAAATCTCAAGCTGGGATTAGACTATTATATTCAGGCCAATGATTTTGTTGAAAAATCTAGCAGCCAATCAACGCGGCAAGCTTATACACTTAGTGCAGATTCACAACTTGTTAAGGATGAATTGTATTTGAAAGCGACTGTGCGACGATATCCGCTGAATACCGGCGTGGGTTTTTTGGAGCAGCAACGAGCTGAGCTGTTGAATAATGTTAATGATGTAAAAACATATTTAATTGAACCAAAATTCAAGTCAGTAATTAATGGTAATACAGAACTGCAAATATACTCAAGCATCGAACAAGTAGATTATCAACAAGAAAACAACAACATTGAGCGACCAATTAGTGACTTTAGTAGATTCACCGCTGGTCTGAACGCTAGAAGTGTTGATCAAAATTCACGCCTGAAGTGGCGTGCGTATTACTACTCTATTGTTGAGCGCCGTTCCAATGAAGAAAGCAGAACCAGGAAGTCCGGGACATTTGATACCCGCTATGGAATAAATAATGAATTCGTTTTCCTCGCAAAGATTGGTTTCGATGCAAACCAATTGAATGTAAATCAAAATGGTAGTTACCTATCTGCTGGCTTTGGTTGGCATCCAAGTCCCCGATTTAGAATTGACGTATTTGCAGGAAAAAAATATAGCGAAATAGGTGTCAAAATTACTCCATCGAAGCGAGCGACATTATCCATTAAATGGAGGGATACTGTAGTTGGCTTGAATCCAGGGCAGCGTTGGACGGGGTTGCTAATGTGGAGAACAAAGAATTTTGTAGTTTCGGGAACGCGACTAGAAGAAGTTGTAAATTATCAATCTCTCCTAGTCAGTGATCAACAAAACGTTGCCACGAGAGCTAATCTATCACCTACAGACATTACTTTTATTCGTAAAAGAACTAGTCTATCCATTACAACGACACGCAGGAAACTCAATTTTAAGTTTAGGGCATACAAGGAATCACGTAAGGATATCGCTGGTAATTTGAATCCTGGGGATTCAATAAGTGCGGACGGTCTACCCGATAGTATTATGGGGGCACTAGCGCGATTATTTTGGAATAATTCACGGCGAGTGACTTCATCGTTAATATATGGGGTAGAAAAAATTAAGAACGAATCAAATAACGAAGACGATATTCTGACAATTAATGCGGTTCTCGTCACCTATCGATCGAAAGACAAATTATTCATTTCAGTTAAGGCTCAACATAGTGAGCGAGTGTTAGCGGAGGGTGCTACGGAAACGGATAGAAATAATTTTGTCGAGAATTTACTGGGAATTAAAGTGACGTTTAAATTTTGATATAAATTTTAAGCCTATTATAATAATTACACAAATATAATTATGACTATACACAAAGTAATCTGCGTGGTCGGTGCAAGACCAAATTTTATGAAAATTTCTCCTATCATGGCGCAGTTTAACCAAACAGCAGGTATAGAGGCGAAACTGGTACATACCGGGCAACACTATGATGCTGAAATGAAACATTCTTTTTTTGAACAATTAGGTATTCCTGAGCCTGATGTCGACCTTGAGGTCGGGTCGGGTACTCATGCTATACAAACTGCTGAAGTGATGAAACGATTTGAACCTGTATTAGATGCCGAGCGGCCCTCTGCAATTTTAGTCGTGGGGGACGTTAATTCAACTATTGCTTGCTCGTTGGTTGCGGTAAAAAAAAATATACCCGTAATTCATGTTGAAGCGGGACTGCGTAGCTTTGACCGGGCGATGCCCGAAGAAATTAATCGAATATTAACAGACCAAATTTCAGATAAATTATTTACCACAGAGCAGGAAGCATTGGTTAACCTGTGCAATGAGGGGATTTCTGAGGACAAAGTGCACTTTGTCGGAAATGTGATGATTGATACTTTATTGAAACAATTAAAGTCTTCTATTCCTGCGGCCACCACTATCGGCGAATTATATTTATCTATGAATATAGATAAAACAGGTTTTGCCTTGCTAACATTGCATAGGCCCTCCAATGTTGATTCGCGGGATGTGTTGGAAGGACTGTTGATTACTATAAAGACGATAAGTGAATCAATACCCGTGGTTTTCCCACTACATCCAAGAACACGGAAACAAATTGAATTATTTAATTTAGGTGATATTATTCAGTCAGCAAACATAATAGTAAAAGAACCGCTTGGTTATCATGAAATGATTGGTTTGATGTCGAGGGCGCGGGTTGTCTTAACTGATTCGGGTGGGATTCAAGAGGAAACTACCGCACTTGGTGTACCTTGTATTACAATGCGTGAAAGTACTGAACGGCCAATTACCTGTACCCAAGGCACGAATACAGTCGTCGGCATAGACACTAAAAAAATAACTAGTGTTTTTCAAGATATAATGCAGTCTGGGGGAAAAAAGGGGAAAATACCAAAATATTGGGATGGTAAAGCAGCCGAGAGAATTATAATGATTATTAAAACTTGGCTGGATACCAAGTACCCTGAAACGCATTAAGTGTTGCTATGAGATCCTCCACAGTTATTAATGCAATGACTATTGATGTTGAAGACTATTATCAGGTTTCCGCATTTGAAAACGTAGTGCAGAAGAAGTCCTGGTCCACTATGGAGAGTAGAGTACAAGATAACACACATCATATATTGGATATTTTCAACAAACACAATATTTCGGCGACGTTTTTTGTACTAGGGTGTGTTGCAAAGCGTTTTCCAGATCTAGTAAGACGTATTGTGGAAAATGGACATGAATTGGCGAGCCATGGTTATGAACACATCAGAGTTACTACACAGAAGCCGGCAGAATTCAGACAAGATATTATTCGAACTAAAAAGCTGCTAGAGGATAATAGTGGCGTGCCAGTTATCGGTTATCGCGCCGCGAGTTATTCGATCGGTGCTGAGAACCTATGGGCATTAGACGAATTATTTGATACTGGACATATCTATAGTTCTAGTATTTACCCCATTAAACATGATCTATATGGTATGCCCAGTGCCCCTCGGTATTCTTTTCGCCCTCGCGGTGATGGTGGTATTTTGGAAATACCAGTTACTACTATCGAATTATTTGGAAAAAGAATACCTTGTGGAGGAGGGGGCTTTTTTCGGTTGTACCCTTATATGTTTTCAAAATGGGCACTTTCTACAGTAAATATAAAAGAAAAGAAGTCTGGACTATTTTATTTTCACCCCTGGGAAATTGATCCTGAGCAGCCACGACCTGACGGTGTAGGAATTAAGACACGATTCCGACATTACGTCAATCTACGTCGAATGGAAGGGAGGATTTTGTGTTTGTTAAGAGATTTTCAATGGGGACGAATGGATAAAATATTTTTATCAGATGTTTCTGTACCTGGATATTCTAAATCAGTACCTTCTATATCAGAACAAGGTAAGAGCTAGTGGCAGATAATGCTGTTCAAATTAAGTATCTCACTGATTCGACACATCAAGATTGGGATACATATATTGAATCAAAAGTAGACTCGACATTTTTTCATTTGTCGGCTTGGCGTACAGTACTTGAGAAAGGTTTGAAACATAAGGCCCACTACCTTTATGCAGAGAAAAATGGAAAAATAGTTGGTGTGCTACCGTTGGCCCAAATACGTAGTATTTTATTTGGACATTCCCTCGTATCTACTCCCTTTTGTGTTTATGGTGGAGCGGTGACAGATGACGAATCTGTATCGAAAGCCCTTATTGCGAAAGCGACGAATTTGGCGAACAATTTAAAAGTCGATTACCTTGAAGTTAGGAACAAGACACCAGTTCAAAAAGATTGGTTAATAAAAAATTTATACGTTACTTTTCGGAAGGAAATTGATGTTGATTCAGAAGCCAACATGTTAGCGATACCACGAAAACAACGTGCAATGGTTAGAAAGGGGATAAAGGCAGGACTGGTTAGCGAAATTGAAGACAATATTGATAATTTTTATCGCGCCTATTCAGAGAGTGTGAGGAATTTGGGAACGCCAGTTTTTCCCAAACAATACTTCAAAGTATTGTTTGAGGTTTTCCAAGACAAATGTGACATCTTGACAGTAAAAAAACGTAGTGATTTAGTGAGTAGTGTATTGAGCTTCTACTTTAGAGACGAAGTATTACCCTATTATGGTGGTGGGACCTCAATTTCTCGAATGGTTAAAGGCAACGATTTCATGTATTGGGAGTTAATGCGAAGATCTGGAGAGAATGGAATTAGAATTTTTGACTATGGTCGTAGTAAGGAAGGGACCGGTTCCTACAGTTTCAAAAAGAATTGGGGTTTTCAACCGACCCCCTTGTCTTACGAATACTACCTGGTAAAAGCTACCGAACTGCCGGATGTTAATCCACTTAACCCAAAATATCAGTCGTTTATTAAAATTTGGCGAAAGCTACCATTAAGTGTAGCGAATACAGTGGGACCCTATATCGCAAAGAATCTCGGATGATAGATGCAAGCATTGTTATACCTTGTACATAGAATTCCTTATCCGCCAAATAAAGGCGATAAGATTCGTTCTTACCATTTACTACAATACTTAAGTAACTATTATGATGTTTACTTAGGCACTTTTGTTGACGATAAAAATGATTGGCAGTATGTGGATAAGGTAAATGAGTATTGTGCTGATTCTTATTTAGCGGGTATAAACCCAAAGTTGGCGAAGATTAAAAGTCTCATCGGAATTGTAAGCAACAGTGCGTTGACGATACCCTATTATTATAATCGTAAATTAAAGTCGTGGGTCAATAATGTAATATCTAAACAC
>JBGMRO010000273.1:0-5747 GCA_048061555.1 Thiohalomonadales bacterium
ACGGGTAAATGACCTTTTTTTAACGCGGAGATGGAGCTTTACCGGGACTGCATGAGTAGTTACCAACCGAAAATACTCAAGGCAAGCCTACAAGGGTCAATCTTCTGCAGCACTTTTACGACGAGTGTATACAAAATGGTCAAATTACGGAAA
This sequence comes from Thiohalomonadales bacterium, assembly GCA_048061555.1. Lineage (GTDB taxonomy): Bacteria > Pseudomonadota > Gammaproteobacteria > SZUA-152 > SZUA-152 > JBGMRO01. The sequence goes on from JBGMRO010000273.1 coordinate 154, forward strand.
ATCTCACGTAGGCCATTCTGCCGACCCTATAATCACTATGGCTTCGCACCTTTGAATATCTCAGACGAAACAGGTCTTGTTACAATAATGTATTGATTTTATTCTGATTTAAGTAAACCTAACTATCGAAAACAATATATTAAGTCATAGCAGGATCTACCAGACAAACTAATTTATGAATATTTTGTTGATTATTCACAAAAGACTGTTATAGTTCCCCCTATGACCGCAACAAATGAAAAAGATTCAACTGACGTCCGCTTTCTGATACTAGAGGCGGCGCAAGAGAGATTTGTGCAGTACGGTTTTAATAAGACCACAATGGCCGAAATTGCCAAGGATTGCCAAATGTCAGCCTCAAATATCTATCGATTTTTCCCCAGCAAACTCGATATTGCCGCCGGACTCGCCTGCCGTTGCCTCGATGAAGAAGCGGACGCATTACAAGCCGTCATCGCGAAAAAGGAGCTTTCTGCGACAGAACGACTGCGCGAATTTATATTTACCCTATTCGAAGAGACCTATACGAAATGGTCTGAGCAACCCCGTATGACAGAAACCGTGGTTGCAATCTGTAACGAACGGATGGATATCGTAGATCAGCATATCCACCGCAAACATGCCCTACTGACCACATTATTGCGTGAAGGTGTTGATAATAATGAATTTATGGTCAAAGATCTACAAGTCACAGCGGAAGCAATTTCCACCACATTGACAATATTCGACGTACCGATGTTTATGCCGATGTTCACTCGTGAAGCATTCGAGAGAAAGGCGGCGAGTGTCTTTGAACTCATTGTCAACGGCGTCAAGAAGCACTAAAAGCCACCTAATCAGTTAAATATCTCCCCGTCCGCGGGTAAATACCGATTTCGACTAAATAAGCGCTAATTACTACACAACTGTTTGAAAGTTTAATAAAGTGCGTATTATTTGTGAATATATTACACAGTATTCAATGTTCAATGTTCATAAGAAATGCTCACAAAAATAGAAGGAAAACACCATGTCTACTGATACCACTATCACTCGGTATGCAAACTGGGTAGCCAATCACCCCTGGATTTGCATGTTCCTGTCGATTGCTATTGTACTTGCTGCGGCATCTGGCGGTCGTTTTTTAGCCTTTAAGACCGACTACAGAGTATTTTTTAGTGATGACAATCCGCAACTACTCGCCTTTGATGCCCTAGAAAAAATGTACACTAAAAATGACAACGTCATGTTTATTGTTACACCTAAAGATGGCCATGTTTTTACGCGAGAGACATTAGAAGTCGTCAAAAAGTTAACCGCAGAAGCTTGGCAAGTGCCTTATTCGATTCGGGTGGATTCCATTAGCAACTTTCAAAATACGGTCGCCGTTGGGGACGACCTGGTCGTGGAGGATCTTGTCCCCGATGATTCCAACTATAGCAGCTCTGAAATCGCGAACATTAAGTCGATTGCACTCAAGGAACCCTTTCTGGTCGATCGCCTAGTATCTTCTTCGGGGCATGTGACCGGGGTCAACGTAACCGTGCAATTACCGGGTCTAAAAATGACCGAGACTCCAGAAATTGTCGCATTTGTGCGCGCGATGAGCGACAAAGTCATGGCGGAAAACCCCAATATCGAGATCCGTTTAAGCGGCATGGTCCTGATGAACAACGCCTTTGCGGAGGCCTCCCAAAACGACATGAAAAGTGTTGTCTTACTTAGTTTTGTTCTCATGCTAGTTACTCTGATGTTTCTATTAAAGAGTGTCAGCGGTACCATTGCGACCTTTCTGGTCATTATATTTTCTATTATGGCGGCGATGGGTCTAGGCGGTTACATTGGTTTTCCGTTAACACCACCTTCTGCCACCACACCCAATATTGTCTTAACCGTCGCGATAGCAAATTCAGTACATATACTCGTGAGTCTCTTTCAACATATGCGCAAGGGTATGGCGAAGCGTGAGGCGTTGATCGAAAGCTTGCGAATTAATGCGCAACCCGTTTTTATCGCCAGTATTACCACGGCGATCGGTTTTTTGACCATGAATTTTTCCGACGTACCTCCTTTTCATCATTTGGGCACCATGGTAGCCATTGGTGTCATGGTTTCCTTTTTCTTGTCGATGGTTTTTTTACCTGGCTTTATCATGGTTGCCCCGTTCCGAGTAAAAGTACAAGCGGAAAAATCTACGAGTAACGGTATGGCACGGCTCGGCGACTATGTTGTCGCAAAACGCCGGCCTTTGATGTGGGGAATGTTGGCGTTGGTGATTGGCCTGATTTCTTTTCTGCCGAAAAATGAACTCAATGATGTCTTTGTGCATTATTTTGACGAGAGTGTGGAATTTCGTCAGGACGCGGACTATTTCACTGAAAACTTGAGCGGCCTCTACAATATCGAATACTCACTCGATTCAGGAGAACCCGGAGGCATCAGTAATCCTGAATTTCTTGCGGACGTGGAAAAACTCGCTAATTGGTATTGGCAGCAACCTGAGACCATGCATGTCAATACCATCAGCGACACTATGAAACGCTTAAATAAAAACCTGCACGGCGACGACGAGCGCTGGTATCGACAACCCAATACGCGTGAATTGGCGGCCCAATATTTATTGTTATATGAAATGTCGCTGCCCTATGGTTTAGACTTGAATAATCAGATCAATGTCGACAAATCGGCAACACGTTTTACCGTCTCACTGCAAACCATGTCGAGCAATGCGTTACTGGAATTAAACGAACGCGCGCAACAATGGATAAAACAAAATACCACCAGCTTCGCGCACGCAGCAGGCAGTGGAACCTCAGTCATGTTCGCCTATATTGGAAAACGAAATATCAAGAGCATGTTAGGAGGTACCGCACTTGCGTTAATCCTGATTTCGATTATTCTGATCATGGCGTTGAAATCATTCAAGATTGGTATGATTAGCCTAATCCCCAATTTGGTACCCGCCGCGATGGGATTCGGACTCTGGGCGATATTGGTCGGCGAAGTCGGTCTCAGTCTGGCGGTCGTTGCCAGCATGACACTCGGTATTGTCGTCGACGATACGGTACATTTCCTGAGCAAATACCTCAGGGCCAGACGTGAAAAAGGCTTGAGCAGTGAAGAAGCCGTACGCTATGCCTTTACCACGGTGGGCACAGCATTGCTGACGACATCTATTGTATTGGTTGTTGGTTTTATGGTGCTGGCAACATCGACGTTTCAGCTAAACGCCGGCATGGGTCAGCTTACCGCGATTGTAATCGCCCTGGCATTAATAGCGGATTTCTTTTTATTACCACCACTACTTATGAAATTGGACGGAGAAAAAAATGAGCAAGATGACGAAGATCAACAAGGAGACAATGATGAAAAAGACGAAGATACTTCTCTGGTGCTTAATCCTTCTACCAATTAATGCCTGGAGCCTAACCCCCGAAGAAAAGGGCCTGGCCATCGCCAAAGAGGCCGACAAACGCGATACCGGCTGGGTGGATCAAAAGGCCGAACTGGTGATGGTACTTAAAAATCGTCAGGGACAAGAAAGTAAACGGAAGATCCGTATTTCAACACTAGAAGTATCGGGTGATGGCGATAAGAGCATGTCAATTTTTGATACGCCGCGAGATGTAAAGGGTACAACTTTTTTGAGTTATACCCATGCCCTTAAAGCCGATGACCAGTGGATGTATTTGCCTGCGCTAAAACGCGTGAAACGCATTTCTTCAAAGAATAAGTCGGGGCCGTTTATGGGTAGTGAATTTGCGTACGAAGATATTTCGTCACAAGAAGTAGAGAAATATACCTACAAATGGTTACGCGACGAAAAACACGACGGGCATGATACCTATGTGCTAGAACTCACACCCACCTACAAAAACTCGGGTTACACCAAACAGATAGTTTGGGGTGATAAAACTATGTATCAACCGTGGAAAATAGAATTCTACGATCGTAAAGGCGAATTACTCAAGACCTTGACCTATAAGGGTTACAATAAATATCTGGATAAATTTTATCGCCCCACGGAAATGTATATGAATAATCATATAACAAAAAAGAGTACGACGTTAACATGGAATAACTATACCTATAACAACGGACTCACTGCTCGCGATTTCGATCGAAATTCACTTAAACGAGCCCGTTAGTAACAATAACTCACGTGTCAGAGTGTAACGACTCATTTACTGCCAATGACTCCGCATTTTGGCGAACACGCTATGTTTAGCCACCCTATACATCACCACATCGACGGTACCCTGGGGTGGATAAACGTAGCGCATCATCCAAAGGTGCTCGGCATTGGTAAACCGTTACAGGAGTCCCATGCGAAGTACTAACAATTTTATTGATACCTTAAATCCGCAATCACTTTTATTTTCCTATATCGCGACGATTATATTTCTGTCCCTACCAACAGTCGTTCTAGCGGAAGAGCAATTATCCGGTAATGTAGCCTTGGAATATAAATGGTTCCAAAATAATCCATTGCGAGAATGGCAACATCGAAATAATGTCGCAGGGTCTGCTGAATTAGAGTATTACCGTGATTGGGACAAGGGCAAACAAAGCTTGCTCTTTTCCCCTTTTGTACGGATTGATCAACATGACAGTGAACGCACACATGCTGACATTCGTGATTTAAGCTGGCAAATGGTTTCTCGTGATTGGGAACTGCGAGCGGGCATCAAAAAGGTGTTTTGGGGGGTGACCGAATCACAACATCTGGTCGACTTCATTAATCAAACGGACGCGCTAGAAGGCCTAGATGGTGAAGACAAATTAGGCCAACCCATGCTGAATTTTGCACTTATCAAAGATTGGGGTACGCTGGACTTTTTTGTGTTGCCGTATTTTCGGGCACGCCAATTTCTCGGTCAGCAATCTCGCCTCAGTTTCCCGGTCTTTATCGACCAAGATAATTCACAATATGAATCGGCCGATGCAGAACAACACGTGGATTTCGCGATACGTTGGAGCCACAGCATCGATGACTGGGATATCGGGCTCAGTCATTTTTCTGGCACCAATCGCAACCCCATTTTCATTCCGAAAGACTCAACAACACTTATCCCCTATTACAACCTCATCGAGCAAACGGGTCTTGAACTGCAAGCCATCTATGGAGACTGGTTGTTAAAGTTAGAAGCCATCGCCCGTAAGGAATATAGTCATCGTACGACCGCGTTTACCGTGGGTTTCGAAAACACCCTGGTTGGAATATTTGAATCACAGATCGATTTAGGCCTACTGGCAGAATATCTCTATGATGACCGCTATGGCAAATTCCTTACGCCATTTGACAATGATTTATTTGTAGCGGCGCGTCTCGCGTTAAACGATGCGCAAGGTTCAGAGCTACTCGCCGGCTTTTTTATCGACCTGGATAATCAAACACGCTTATTCAATATAGAGGCTAGTCGACGCTTGGGAGATAGCTGGAAACTCAATATAGAAGCACGATTCTTCAGCAACATAGATTCGAAAGAATTGTTCTACACCTTCAGACAAGATGATTATTTACAGGCCGAACTGGCTTGGTATTTTTAAGCGGGGCAGACACGCATTATAATTTTATGGCCAAATTAACCATGATGGTGTAAAAAGACTAGATG
>JBGMRO010000274.1:0-5740 GCA_048061555.1 Thiohalomonadales bacterium
GGGTCATCCTGCTGGAACCAGGACTCCAGGGTCATATCAATATTGAGTTGCTTAAATAATCCAAAACCCATCACCGTAGTAATGGCAAGAAATACCAACAAGATTGACCATCGCCACTGACGGAGGGCGTCCGGTGTTGCCGCGAAAACATTATTAAACCAAGTTAACATTAGATACCAATTGAATTGAATTTAAGGATGGGACTCATCGAGTTAGTGGGCGAAATAATAACTCACTAATTACGCACGTATGCCTAGTCTAGTGTCCGTCCATCAACGATGAAATTGGGGAAATAGACCGTTTATGGATGGGCACTAGTCTATTCGTTATAGAACTCGGATACAACAATGCGGCTAATTCTAATTTGTGACAAATTGTAACAAGGGCTGGCTGTTTGTTGCGCACATGGTGGGGTTATCAATAAACCGGGGTTAGTCGATATTACAAATTGTAATCCAAACTTAGTTAGGTTAGGTTTGCTATCAACCTGGCGAAGATATGCGCTTAAGATTCCTCTAGCGCGACACCGGTACTAGTTCACTGCATTTGCAATGCAGGGTAACAAGTGGCGTCTCTGATTACGTTATTGTCTTGAGGTGCAGTAGATATTGGTTATGGAGTTCATATTATCCTCACTTTTGTTTCCAGTCTCGAAAAAATTTATGAGGCTATTCAGGTTTTTCGTCTGACCTGAGATTTTTGTATTTGTCGCTGACGCCTCTTTAACTAAGGTGATATTTTGTTGTGTCATATTGTCTAATTGTATTACTGATTTGCTCGCATCTTCAATTCCACGGCTTTGCTTTTGGCTCGCCGCCGATATTTCGGCGATGATGTCACTGACCCTATTTACCACGGTTTCGATTTCTATCAGTGTGTTACCCGTCGCGTCGACCAATTTACTACCTTCGGTGACTTTATCTACACCTTCCTGAATATGTTCCTTGATTTCCTTCGCGGCATTGGCGCTACGCTGCGCCAGGTTTCGGACTTCACTGGCCACGACCGCGAATCCTCTGCCTTGCTCACCCGCCCTTGCTGCTTCAACGGCTGCGTTCAACGCTAAAAGATTTGTCTGGAACGCGATTTCATCAATGACGGCGACAATTTCGGCTACTTTTTTACTACTGGCATCGATTTCCGCCATTGCCGTTATGACCTTACGCACCTCTTGACTACCCTTTTCTGCTTGCTCTTTGGCTCCGATCGCGAGCTGACTTGCTTGATTGCTATAGTCGGCGTTTTGTTTTGTAGTATCAGTAAGGAGTTGCATGTTAGACGCGGTTTTTGCCAGACCGTTCGCTTGTTTTTTGGTGTGCTGACTCAAATCCAATTTATTAGAATTTATCTCCTTGGCACCCGTAGAAATATTATTTGCCGATTGTTGAATCGCCGCAATGACCTCTATAAACTTTGCGGTAGTGGTATTTGCAATGTGCTGGAGTTTCGCAAAATCACCATGGTATTCATGTTCTATTTTCTCGGTTAGCTTTCCACTCGCCATTGCAGCTAAAACCCGACTCGTATCCTGTATAATACGACCACAACTATCGGTAAGCTGATTGACCCCTTCGGCAATGACCTTGGAAAATCCTTCTTTGCCGTTTATTTCGATTCTATTACTGAGATCACCGTCGGCTGCTGCATTCACAATAGCTAAAACCTCGTTCTCAATCGATAACTGTATTGTGCGATCTACCCACTCAACAACGCTACCTGTGCGCTTACCTGCATCATCAAAGATCGGATTTGCGATCAGTGAAAATGTTGAGCCACCCACCTCCATTTGGGTTGTATAACTACCCGTCAAATTGTTGAGTATATTGGGTTGGTGTGTGGTTTGTTTATGGAATTGCCCCATGTTGGTACCCAAAAGTTTACTCGGTTCGAAATTCGGAAAATCTGTTTGTATATTAGTTTTGGCGTTATTAAACATCTGCGACAAAGCGCTATTCATATAGACTATAGTGTTTTGTTCATCCGCAATCATCACGTTAGCCGTGACAGCATTCAATGCGGTTTCGATATTTGGATCTGTTTTGTATTCTTCTTCTAACGCGCGCCATTTAAGTTTGAGTTGGGCGAGTAATAGGTTGACTGTATTTTCGAGTTGGCTAGTTTCGTCACTGCCTTTAGCATTTAACCGGCTATCCCAATTTCCGTCAATAGAACTTTTTAGTACATCGCTGATCCTGGTTATTGATGCACCCCATTCACCGGCTACCCATGAGGTTCCCGCTAAACCTGCGACTAGGGCGATACCTGCGATGACCCACATGTAGGCCGTCACTCCTGCCGAGGCGGCTAGTACAGTCACCATCAATGCCCACATACCCGCTAACGGCACCAACAATTTGACCTTGTGATTCACGCTGCCCATTCTTTTAAGCTCCCGAGTTCATCCTAGTTTCATACTAGGATTGTCCCTGCTGACATACTGGCGAATAATAGATATATGTGGTTGTGTAGTGTGTAGGTTTCTCGTGCTCAGATCATGCCAAATGTCTATTAGTAGGCATTTATGAATGCTCGATAACGTGTAACCTAGCGACAAAAGCTATTGAAATGGAATGAAATTGGAGTTTATTTAACATCGTTGTCCGGGTCAATTGACTACATTTCCCGTTTTTTTCATTTTTTCGTGAAAGGTTCAAAGTGAGATTTATGAAGGGTGTATTCAGGAATACTTGCGTATGGGGATTTTCGCGAACAGTAGTGAATTCGCACTATCAGCCGATCTATGCGTAACGCAGATAGCTGCTTACGGCAAGTTAACACAGGCCTCAGAACTATCTCGCATCCAACTCAAGCCAACTTGATTATTACCGGGTGCGCCTGCAGAGCCGCAATTATCGGCGATCCAATTACCACTGGTGGCGAAATTTTTTACCTTGAGTGCGGCTCTATAGTAATAGGGTTCTTGGAAATAAGGTGCAACCGTACCATTGCGGACCTGGGTGCTCAGCGCAAGGCCTGCTTCGGTACCTACGTCATTTAAATTGACCAAAAATGCCTTGTTCTTCCAACCATGAGGTATCGCTATGTGACATAGATTACAGCGCAGGTTGTTCACTACACTGGCATGATACACATGTAGATTGGATGAGCAGGTTTCACCGGGTGGACAACTATTCATATTTGAAAAACCACTGCCCTGGATGTTGCCGGACACTTGCGTGCTCGGATTGGCGTATTGATCATAGCTATGGCATTTAAAACACAAGTCACCGGGCCGCCCTGCCCCAGTACCCGTTATGCTGTCTCCACTCGATGGACCTTTTAAAATAAAATCTTCGTTTGAACCGTGTGGCCCCCAAGGGGCACCATTTTCACCACCGTTGGGAACGACTGTTCCGGGTGCAGTGGAGGATCCATGGCAATCACTACAATACATGGTTTGAATTCCGATATCCGTGTCTGCATCAAACGGGGGTAACATGATGCCGGTATTTGCATTTCGGATCGCCACAGTACGACCAGTTGGCCGCATCACAGGGTGCCAGCTACGATGATTGTTCGGTTGAAATTGTGGGGCGGCGCCTGAAGGCGTCACTGTTAGACCTTCGCCCATGTGATCTAGCGGCGATTGGAATTCCATCGCCTGATTGGTATAGCGACTTAAGCCATTGGTACCATTCGGTGTTCCACCCGGATAATAACCTAGGTCTGGCGGGATATCACCATAGGCGTAATTCGAATGGCACTTCATGCAAATCTGATATTCGCGTGTCACATAAGAATAATTATTTGGATCCGTATTGCGATCCACTACGATATTATCTGCATTACCACGTTTTATGCGAAAACTGTTTGGGTTTGTACCAAACTCGGTCCCAAAACCATACTCAGGCTCTAAGCCCCAGGTACCCCTCAATACGCCGGATGCAATATTAGAATGCGCAGCCGTATGCGAATGGGTGCCGGCTATATCAGGGACGGCCGGATCATCAGAGATTAGGCGATTTTTGGTTGCGCGGTGTGGATTATGGCAGTCGGTACACTCTGCATGCCTATTACCTGGCGACATATTACGACCAAGTACAGTGGCGCTCTCAATAAAATCTTTACCGATACCTTTGCGACCCTCATTGCCATATCCGGTGACCAATAGAGGATCGATGGCTTCTGTGGTTCCGATATCATGCACCTCAGTGACGTGTAACTGATCGTCATTAGTAATAGGTTCATGACGCAGAAGGGCTGTGTAATCATATTTGATATTGGGGACCTCAAAAAGCGTATCACCCGGACCACGCAATTGACCGTCTAATGTCTCGACGTCGTGAGAGTGGCACAAATAACAAGTTTCCTCGATCGAGGGCAGACCATCTCCAATCTTGATAGACAATCCCGCACTACTCATCACGGTTTTACCGTCTACCCCTTCACGCAATAATCTGCGAGACCCAGCCACAGTGTGTGCATCATGACAACTGACGCAGGCAGCTTGCCAAACCTTGGTGCCGATCGGAAACTCTCTAAGTGCGGCGGCCTTCGCACTATATACTTCATCCGCAACGTTGGGGTTAGCGTGGGCAGAGCCTATCCAGCCCGCCTTGTCGTGACAGGCCAGACAAATAATATCGTTGTTGGCAGAAAATGCGGCACTCACGGGTTCCGCTTTTTGCAAACGGTTCAAGCGTAAGAACTTGATATTTTCATTATTGCTATCCCGAATATGTGGATCATGGCAACTGTTACACTCCACTGAGCCTCCAGTAATAGTGCCTAAATCGACTTCTAACGGTAAGGCATCCTTCGCTGTAACGGCACCGGGCACATTGATTACAATATGCTTTTCTACCAGGGGTAGGCGTAACTCGCCGTCGATATCTGCCAATTGCGCATCAAAACGTATCGAAATGGGGTGGTCATTGCGTAAATCGCTACCTAAATTCCGAGTAAAACCGGTATTTTTTCCTTCGCCATCGGGTATAAACCCACCCGCCGTGCCGATTAGGGCGATGTCTTCGGTGGTTCTTTTCTGATCGGTAAACCGGCTATTATTGACATTGACGGAGCCGACGGCAATGGTACCGTCATGACAGGACAAACAAAGCTTAGAAACATTGGTGGCCTGAATCGTATTACTGATATCGACAGCCTCCATCGAAGATGAATCATAATTATTGTAGGTAGCCACGGAGAGTTCGCGATTCCATATCGGAGGTACGTCTTTACTAGCGGCATGAGGTGTATGGCAAAATATGCAAATTTCTGTCTCGTTCACTGCCTTGACCACGCGGGTTTCGCCAGTCGGTAACGGTGCTGAAAATTCCAGTGCGCTAGAAAAATTGTGCTTGGTGCCACCAACATCAGATAGTCGTGCCGCCATCGCATTATTCGAACCATAAACGAAAAGGAAGATTAAGCTATAGAGAGGCAGTAACTTATGCATAAATAATATGCGTTTCCGAGTCAATGGTCGAACCTGCAGGCCCTAACGATGGGCTTAGAATAGTTACTTAAAAAATAGTCACTCAAAATGATCTCTCACCTCAACTACCGGTTTAATTTCTTATACTTCTACAGTCTCAAAATAAATTGATCGAAAGGAAATATTTATCGTTCGTCTACTTATCTAAGAGCTAAACCGATACTACGTATAAAACATACTGTTATCGTCAGAAATTATTTTAATACACTTTCCACTGCGCATTCTTACCGCAACTGACAGCAGAATCAAATAATAATATTTGAAATAATAATCCCGAATCGTGATAACCGGCCACATAGCCGC
>JBGMRO010000275.1:0-5736 GCA_048061555.1 Thiohalomonadales bacterium
TTCTGATGTTAGGTAGTAATGACTTCCAGTCGATGCATTCGTACAACGCTTGGCACTCGGCACAAGGAATAGGTGCACTAGTGAGTTGTATTCGACATGCGCCGGTAGAACCGAGCATGGTGATTCCGCAGATACTGCTCGTGGTGCCACCACTCATAAAAGAACCAAAAGGCCTGATCGCACCAAAGTTTGCGTTTGCAGAGCGCAGATGTATTGGACTAAGTGATGCCTATCGGGAAAAGGCCATAGAACTAAATTGTGCATTTTTCGACTCCAATACAATCATTTCGCCTAGCCAGGTAGATGGAATACACCTGGATATTGAGCAACACCTAACACTAGGGTTAGGCTTGGCAAACCGGGTGGGTGAACTATTGCCGAAAATCTAAGATGAACTGAAAAATATGTATTTTTTAGATTATAGACTGAATGTGGCAGCTTCTTTGATTTCCAGATTCCTAAAGAACATAAAGCCCAAGCTAGCAGAGGTATAAAATGACAAATCTAAAACTCATTATCGGCAACAAAAATTATTCCTCCTGGTCTCTGCGACCATGGATACTCATGAAGCAATTTAATATTGAGTTCGAAGAAGAACGAGTTCCGTTATTCACGGCGACCGCCGATGACGAATTACGCCCTTATTTTTCAGATTGTAAGGTCCCGGTATTAGTTGATAGTGATTTTACAGTATGGGACTCTTTGTCAATAATGGAATATGTTTCGGAGAAGTATTTACATGGATCAGCGTGGCCCGCAGAGATCCAGGCCAGGGCTTTAGCGCGTTCTGTATCGGCTGAAATGCACTCTAGTTTTACACAGCTACGCAGCGAATGCCCGATGAACTGCCGGGAGAAATTTCCTGATGCTAAACTGTCAAGCGGAGTGGAACGAGATATTGAACGTATAAAATTGTTGTGGAAGCGATGTAAAACAGCTTATGGACAGGGCGGAGAATGGTTGTTCGGTTATTTTTCTATCGCAGATGCGATGTTTGCTCCAGTGGTGCTTAGATTTATTGGCTTTGGGGTCTCTTTTAATAAACTTGAATCGGATTATGTGGATACATTGCTAAAGTCTGTGCATATTCAAGCCTGGATCGAGGCGGGTCGGGTGGAAAAAGAAGTCATCGAGTAGAGCAAGAATTCGCTTGGCAACCTTTTTTTTATGGCTCAACCTTTCCCAAAACACGTATCGCGTTTTCGATATAACTGAGGTCGACTATATTATCGATATCGGCGAGTTTTTTAGTATAACCGTGCTCAAAGAACCATTTTGCATCGTTTTTTAGGCCAGGTACGTTTAAGGAGCCATTGGGACTCAAACCTACCGGAACCACACTTTGATAGATCTTGGTGTCTTTGATGCGCGTATATTTAGTGAGTATTGAAATTACTTCTTTTTTTGATTTGTTTTTATCAAATGCATTGTAATAGTCTCGCAGCCCCTTGATGTATGCAATCGCAAAACCCTTGGCCTCTTTTGGGTGCTTCTGCATAAATACAGGCGAATAAAATATAACGGCACTCTGCTGGTTGGGGTAGATTTCGTCGTCACCCGCAACGCGTACTGCGAATTTATTGCTCACGGCGGCCGCGACAAAGGGCTCTATTTGTATCGAGGCGTCGATGGATTTATTGGCCATGGCGATATTAATATCAGAATAACCCAGGGTCACGAGCTTGATATCCTTTAATGAAAGACCCGCTTTCTTTAAATACATCTCGGTGACGATTTCTTGAGACACACCCTTGGCGGTTACCGCCATCGTCATACCCTTTAGGTCGGCAAAGCCTTTGTAACGACCACTGTCGATATGATCTTTACGTACGATTAAGGCCAGGTACCCATGTCCGGGTGACACCGTACCCTTGTCGGCAACTATTTTAATCGGGATATCTTGGGCGACGGCGTTGTACATGCCTGCATTGATATTACCACCCGCGACAAATAACTGGCCGGTGGCAAGAAAGGGCACCATTTTTGCGCCGGAGGATTTAAATGGATTGATGACGGCCTTGATACCCTGCTGCCTAAAGTAGCCCTTTTCTTCCGCAATAAATACACCAATGCTGCTCATTGTAGGCGCAATACCAATCGGCACTTCTAATAGTTCTTCAGCCTGAAGCAACGGCAAGCAGAGCAACATAGTTAAACCAATAAAAAATTTCTTAAACATATTATTATTGACCTTGGAGATTCCCGATGGCATTATTTTTAACCTTTAACCTTTAACCTTTAACCTTTAACCTTTAACCTTTAACCTTTAACCTATTTTTCAAAACAAGGTGCCGTCTGCATTATAAACTGTCGATGCAAAATTTGTATACTTAATACTAACATCAATAACCATTCATTAATCATAATGGCATAAGCGCTATTTGCATCAGGATCAGTAGGGGCTGAGATCAATTCTGTGATCATACGTTCCACCTGGTCGGCCTCAAAATAACCCGTCTCTTGCAAGGCCTCTGCCGAGAGATATTTCCGCACCGCAGGAAGATGTTGCTCTGAGAAAAACCACTCACGAATCGGTGTATAAAAGGCCCGTTTTTTATAATCACCCTCAATTTCAGGCAGTTGCTGTTGAAAAACGCGCTTTAATATGTGTTTTTCGTCCATTTCTTTCAGTTTTAGGCCGCAAGGGATTTTGGCCGTCAGTTCTGCTAAGGGGTGATCCATAAACGGTGTCCTGGCCTCGACACCGTGCGCCATACTCAGGCGATCACTCTTCCACAAAATCCAGCCCGGCAGTCGTGTTTTGGTTTCTATATACAACGATTGATTTAAAGGATGGCGATTTTCGATGTGTGGTTTCATACGCTCGAACAGGGCCGGCATCTGAGAGTCATGATCTGTGTCCTGTTTAAACGAGGGGCTAAATAGTTTATCTGCGGGCTCGCGCAATAACTCCCAAAAATCGTACCATGCTGGGTAGGTGCCTGTTTGCTCGTACACCTCGTCCTGTTTTTCGGGCGCGTGTAGTTTTAACAGGTGTTGCATGTGTGACTCGGAAAACCATTTAGTATATTCATTAAGATAAACGTGTGCACGAGTCCCTTCATCGTTTTGCTCGTTTCCCCAGCAGCGAATCGCGTCTTGTCGAAAGCAATCATAACCACCCAAGATCTCGTCTGCGCCATCGCCCGTATATACCACCTTACAGTCCTGTTTTCGCACAAAATCTGAGAGTAGGAAATGTGGAATATCGACGGCCATACGCTGTGGTTGTTCCAGGTGATACAGGCATAACTCGAAGGTGCTGAGGAAGCCTTGGTCGCGATTATCGTCGACGGTAAGTTCGTGATTGGGTAGATCTAAATGTTGCGCGACGGCTTTATAAGCGTGAGATTCATCGGATGCCGGGTTAGTAAAGTGGATCGAATATGATTGCGGAACTTGATTGTAATGTTCCTTCAGTAATGCCGATGTCGCAGAAGAGTCAATGCCGCCGGACAGATAGGTACCTATGGGCACATCACCCATGGTATGGCAGATGGTAGCGTCGTGCATGCCCTGATCGAATCTCTCTATCCAGGTACTGTCTTCGACGTGTTCTTGCAAGGCGGCTTGTTCGAGGTCGTAGACCTCTTCGGGAAAATGCAGGTCCCAATATTGTCTAATCTCGGGTTCCCCCGCCGGGCTGATCGTCATGCTATGCCCGGGTTCGAGCTCTAAGATTCCTTCAAACAGGGTAAACGGGGTCACTGAAAATTGGTAAGTAAAGTGATTCCGAATAGTTTGTTGATTAAACTTTGGGGTGACTTTTTTGCTGGCAAAAATGGCTTTTATTTCAGATGCGGCATAAAGCGTTGTACCGTCCCAGTGATAAAACAAGGGTTTTATGCCGAGTCTGTCCCTAGCGATGAAGACGGATTTAGTCTCGGTATCGAGAATAGCAAAAGCAAACATGCCACGAAGTTGCTCGACGCATTTTTCACCGAACTTTTGGTATAGTGCCAAGATGACCTCGGTATCGCTGTGATTGTCAAAAATGACCCCGTCGTGGCTTAGGTTCTTGCGTAGATCCTTGAAATTATAGATTTCACCATTAAATGTGATCATGTATCTACCATCGTGGCTGCGCATGGGCTGGGCCCCATCTGCAATGTCGACGATACTGAGGCGTGTATGCCCTAAGCCGATAAAATCGTCTATAAATGTACCTGTACCGTCGGGGCCGCGATGGTCTAAGGTGCGTGTCATTCGTGTTAGGGTGGCTGAGTCGACACTTGTTTTATCGTTATGGTATATAAGAGTAATTCCGCACATGCTTACCTGCCCCTGCTAATATAATGGAGGGATTATCCGGTTGTTTTTGGCGTAAGTCCATAGGTCTGGATTTTTATAGGCAGGCGGATTATTCTTAATGCAGTAGTGTGATGTTACTGGGGCCAATATGACAGAAATTATACAAATTCCGGGGTTCAGTGAACCCTTCAGCAGCCTGACCCATTTGCTGGCCGCAGGTCTGGCTTTTATTGGGCTATTTTATCTGTATCGCAAAGGGCGAGGCAACGGTGTAAGGCTCGCTGCGCTCTTGATTTTTTCGTTTTCACTCATATTTCTGTTTTCCATGAGCGGGGTATACCATTTACTCGACCCAGCATTTCTACCGCGACGGGTATTGCAACGCCTTGACCATGCCGCTATTTGGGTGCTGATCGCAGGGACTTTCACCCCTATTCATATCATATTGTTTCGTGGCGCATGGCGTTGGGCGGTCTTGTGTGTCGTCTGGACAATTGCCATCACCGGGCTGGTACTAGAGGTGATTTATTTCAATGATATCCCGACATGGTTGAGTCTGAGTCTTTATCTGGGCCTAGGTTGGGTCGGGCTGCTGACCAGTTGGCGGTTCTACCACGAGTATCGTGACCCAAGTAACAAATTTCTGTGGTTAGGGGGGGTCTATTATTCCGTCGGTGCGGTTATCGAGGCGGCGCAGTGGCCTACGTTAATTCCGGGAATAATGGGCCCACATGAAATCTTCCATGTGTTTGTGGTGCTTGGCGCTACCTCCCATTGGTTATTTGTCTATCGATGGGCGCACTACCCGACTAATAATAAAATTACCTTTAATGTGCGAGTACTACCTGACAACCAATATATTGCCAATGCGGTGGGGGAACGATTCAGAATGGAGGCGCAGTCCATCGAGGTCTTGAAACAAACTATTGGTGATTCACTTAGCCAAGTATTTCATCACAAAATTCAGGATAATGCCATTCGTTTGAAGTTTCACCGAGAAGAATATTTATAGCGGTCTATTACAGATAGTCGTTTATTTCAGTATATAATTTATGCTGCCACTAAAACCGCTGATTTTATTGGGACTACCATCCCCGTATTGCAAATCTTGATAGATATAACTGATATTATAAAAAGTGGCTTGTTTTTTGACATTTATTGATATGCCGACCTCGAAGGAGGGTCCGTCGATATCTTTACTCTGGTAGCTTGGGTTCTCCACCTCGAGCGATATTTGTTTGTAATTAAAAAAATAAGAAAGACCACTTGCATTTGAGCTCGTATGGCTATTTAAGGCAAAGTATTGCCCTTTTGTTTCCATTTCAATGGTGTCCGTTGGCGAAGGACTAACAGTATAAACAATTTTTTGTGTATTCTCTTTTCTACCGTAGATTAAAGAAAAATTATCAGTGATCTCATAACCTACGTATGCGCGGGAACCGTCGCGCAGCGTTGCGCCCACTGCCAGTACATTCTGGCAGTTAG
>JBGMRO010000276.1:0-5722 GCA_048061555.1 Thiohalomonadales bacterium
ATTAATTCGTGTATGTAGCCACGATTATGGTAGGCGTCTTTGTAGTCACTATTTAGGGTCAATGCCATATCAACGTCATCGAGCGCGTCGCTTAGATTACCAAGTTCTGCGTAGGCTCCAGATCGATTCGAATAGGCGAGGTAGTTGCTGACATCTTGTTCAATAATTTGCGTGGATAGTTCAATCACCTTATTCCATTGTTGCTGATTAAAAGCTGCGTTAGACTGTGAGTGTAATTCTTTAATGCTCGCTATGTGGGTTTTAACGGGTATGGATAATTTCTTAAACTCCTCACAGCTTACTGTAACCCCGAGATCACACGCTTTTTTGTAGTCGATTGAGGCACTTTCGTTATCTTTAAGTAAGGCGTAAACATAGGCACGATTATGATAGCTTGCCTTATGCGAGGGTGCTAGCATAATAGCTCGATTGACATCTTTTAATGCAGATTCAAGTTGAGACATTTCTGCCAATGCGCCTGATCTGTTCGAGTATGCAAGATAATTATCCGGCGCTTGTTCGATTATTTCACTCGACAATTTAACGACTTTTTGCCAATTTTTAGCAGCAAATGCTATGTTTATTGCATCTAACAATTTTTGTATATCAACGGAAGTTGCTGCGGGCGTAGCTGCTACTACTATTTCCATCGCGGTGATTTCTTCTGGTGCTCTTAGGGCCTGCACTGCGCTACCCACTGCGTTTTTTGATTGATCAAAGTAGTCTTCTAAATAAGCAGTACCACGCAATACATCGATAGCCCGGTATACGAAGCGGGCAGAATCACCTGAATCTACATTACTAAATTGGATAATTGTCGAAACGAGAAAGCGATCGAAGGTTATGGATAAATCATTTGAATTCTGTGTTACGGCTTCTTCGACGGGTTTTCCATTTTTCGTTTTGCTAAAAACTATGGTTGATCGATCGTTTTTACTAGAAAACCTGGCGTTAGATTTCTCCGAACTTACATAATTATGGACAAGGCTAAAATAATCATAGCCGCGATTAACGGCGGCCTTAGCGGCTAGCTTAAATGCCATTTGTTCTAAGTCTGCCGGTAAGGCATATGCATTACTCCAAACCGATAGCTGAATACTTGAGCCATCTATCTGACGTACATTTGAGGCAAATTTTGAATTCGCATTTACATTACTGTGAAAAAAAATTATTGATAAAATTACCACGACAATGTATATCTTACTACTTGGATTATTTTTCATTTGCTTACCGCTACATATTTACATTAAGGCATATAAATCTCGTTATCGGATATTAGGCAGATAACTTTATGATTTTGTTGCAAGGGACATTCATCGGAAAAATTGTTACCTTGATGGAGTACTAATTGTGTACTCGAATTACGGCGTTCCGTACCTTATTATCAAAGTGATACTCTGTAATTTGGTGGACGCGCTACGCTTTTCCACCAATGGTCAATATTGGCAAACTCTTGCACTACGAAATTCAAATTATTTATAGGATTTTTTTGCCGCCAAGTCTTCAACAGAATTCTGTGACATGTCAGTAGAATTGTTCGCTAGACCCTTATTTTTTTTATTTTCCAACCGGGATTTTCTTGCGCTTATATACGGTATGCCAGTCGTGACACGTCGATAGCTAGTGTCCCATGCATTCGCTTGTTTTGTAGCGTGGCAGTTACCACTCGATTCCCATTCTCGCCCGTTAGCCATGAAGAAAAAACTAATACGGTGGACATACTCTACATTGTCTTGGTCTTGACTTCGGGTAACCAACTTGTGTTGTTTTTTGACGATCAATTCGGAAAATTCGGGTTGCAGCGTTTTGGCGTAGTTTTCTATGTTGTCTAAACAGACCTTTTTACTCGCTTTTTCCCAATGCGAATTTCGTTTGGTTATTGCAATATTTCGTTCAATATCTGACATCCCTGCAAAGGGGTTTAATGCGAGTTGTGCTTTGCTCAATTTTTTTGCGACCTGTTCGGGACAACCCACATCGGTATATACAACGTGTCCATTGTTTAATACGCATTTCCTTATTTTTGCGTGTGCAAAAGAGATTACAAACACATGTGTAATCAATAAGATAGCAACAATACGTGCAAACACTTTCATGACTATTCCAAGATCCTTTATCGGGGTTACCAACATATCTAAATACTGTAATGTGTTTTTCGTCCAAAATAATAATGTCTTGAATTTAACCTTATTTTACGCATAAAGTCGTCCCGGCGAATCTCGAAATAATGAACAAATAGAGGGTATAATGTTGAAAAATATAGGAATTGGTATGATTATCTGCTTGGCAGATTACGTTTCGGAGGGATGCTCAAATATAGAGCAAAAAACTTCATTTTAAGGAAGTTTTTTCGACTTAGAGTGTCGGCTAGCCTTTATATATGTCAATTTGGTATTTGTCGCTAATTCAATCGCAATAGTCAGCTGCCCAATGGCGCGATTATCTCGGCCATTGTCGACGAGATTATGAATTTTATTTTCTTGGTGTTGTAGTTCCTGATATAGAGAGTTTGCCTTGTTGTAGACAATGGACGCGGCAGTAATAGCGCCATCATGCTCGGCATTAATTTTTGCAGAAGATACCTCTAATTGTAGTTTTCTTAGAATCGCAAGCTTCTGCTCAACACGTTCATTTATTACTAACTTTCGAGAAATTAATTTGGCATTAACAAAATAATCACCCGCCTTTCCATAATCCACAATAGACTTCTGGAGGACGTCGTGACTACTAATCAGATCGTTATGTTCTAAGAAGGCCTTCGATTCGCTAAAAAGATCGTCCGCTTCTTTCTGATAAAAAATTCCACGACTATATTCCAATATGTTTCTTTGATCCGCATGTACTTTATTTGCACTTTCTTTTTTCACAAACATTTCCTGTTGTAAAAATAATGCCTCATCAATCAGACCTTCAACGCTTGCGCGAGAGGAATTTTTTGCGACCAATTCATGCGAGAGTAAGAATTGTTTTTCGGCCTCTTCGAAAAACGCCTCAGAGATTATTACGCACTTGCTTGCTTTTTCGTGATTATTTTTCGCGAGTTGTTCGCCAGCCTTAGTGTATTCTGTGGTACCACTAAGCAGTGATTTCATCGCTCCGTCATAGGTTGTTTTGGCTAATCCGTCTAAGTGCAGGCCTCGTAGTTTACTTTGTGCATTTGTCGCTTTAACTTTATGACCTTCTAGCTTGTGATATTGGTCCTCTATATATAGATTTACTTCATCTGTGTTGGGTGAGTTTTTCTCGATCGCTTTCGACTCATTTTTTGCAATGAGAGCCATAAGCGGTGGTATAATCCTTTCTTTGCTAACGAATAACAGTACGCCCACCAAGACCACCGAGACTATAATCATAGCTTGAGTGATAGTGTTTCTTGGTTTTCTTTCCCTCGAGTGTAATTTATTGAACGCAACTATCGCCTCGTCTGGGACTATACATACTTGCTCGCTAGAACTTTTTTCATATCCCAAATTATTGGCAGCTTGCGTGAGATGCTCTTGTAGTGACAAGGCGCTAGGATAACGATTATTTGGATTTCGACTGAGCATAGTTCTTATGATATGAGAAATTATTTCAGGGGTGTCTTCAGGAAAAACTAAAGGGAGTTCAGTTTTTTCGTAGGCCAATTTTCCGAGTATCGCGATACCCGAATCACCGTCAAATGGAGAAGCTCTAGTGAGTAGCTCATAAAAAACCATACCCAAGGAATACAAATCACTGCGGTTATCTGTGTGTTTATTCAGGGCTTGTTCTGGTGACATATAACGAGGGCTGCCGACAAGCTCACCGGTCATTATTAACGATGTATCACCAGCCGCTGCGGTAATACCAAAGTCTGTTATTTTGACCAATCCCTGTGAATTGAGCATTATGTTGCTGGGTTTGATGTCTCTATGTATGATATTCTGAGCATGGGCATAGGCCAATCCGGAGGCGCATTGTGTGACTATAGCGATAATTTCCGCAAGGCTTAAAGTTTTGTTATCCTTAATGACTTGACTTAGTGATAGCCCTTCGAAGTATTCCATGGATATGCAGTTATAGGGTTCATATTCAAAGGTATCGTATATTCGGATTATATTTTCATGGTTTAGTCGAGCCATGGATTGTGCTTCATGCAGGAAACTTTGGGTAAAGGTAACATCTAGGCTAAGATTTGAATGTAAAACTTTAATAGCGTCATACCTGCCGAGGCTGATATGCTTTGCTTTGTAAACAACACCCATGCCACCGGAACCAATTTCCTTAATTACTCGATATTTTTCGGCAATAATTGAATCCATTCGAAAATATCCTACTTGGTATTGTAACGTTGGACTATAATGTCGGACAGTGTGAATGAGTGGCGCGTTGTGTTTATAGCGAACTGCAATGTTACTACTGATCTGGGGGAAAAGCTGAAATTTAAAAAGTAAAGCCCCGAACGCACATCATTATAGTGATTTTTTCTTGTATATAATACGATAAAAATACCACAATTATAGATATTCGCTTCGAAGATTAGGAAGGCTTCAGAAAAAGGATGAAAATTAATCGATTTGTCATTAATTTAGACGAATGTCGGCAATGTCACTCATTTTCTATAGGTTTTTTCAGAAGAATGCTACGCTCTGTCCCTTAGTATTAGTAAGTGCCCATCCACAATCGGTCTAATTCTCCCACATCCGCATTCCTTATGAATGACACTAGAATTAATCTAGTTTGGAGACATTCAATTTACTTAAGTGAGTTTTTTTTCAGCTTACACTTACGCAGATAAGCCGGTTTAATTATACCTTCTGTGATTCTGGCTTGTTGTAATTTTTCACAGCTGAGATTTCTCGCGGTGGAAAAATTTGTACGGGCCAACACGGCATTGTTGAAACTGACGCTTTCTAAATCTGTGTCATAAAAATTAGCATTACTCAGGATTGTATTATCAAAGTTGACGGCAACGAGTATAGTATTGTTGAATTCCGTATTGCTTAAATCCATCGTTGTACTGTCTTTACTAGCATTTTTTTCTCTCGTTGCCGTGTCCATTTGTATGAAGGACACATTAAACAGAATGGCATCATTAAACTGGGCTTGTTTTAAAGTGACATTTTTAAAGGTAACGTCCCTGATTATAGAATGATTGAAATTGGCGTAGTCTGCTACGGAATTTTTGATTTCCGTATTATAAATTGAGGCCTTGTCAAATTTGCTGCCCCACATAGCAATATTTTCCATACTTGTATCTATGATTGTCGCCTCAGTAAATCGTGTGTGATTGAATAGCGCATTACGCAAGCGATAATTTTCAAGTTGCACACCTTTCAAATTTGCGCCCACCAAGTCTGGACGTGTCTCAAATAGACGAACCGCCAATGGAAAAGACATCAAATACACAAAAATTGCAGCAAAAAGAGCGCTAGAAATAGCAAGTGCAAGTTGGTGCTTAGAACGTTTTTTATAACTCAGTATACTAATAAATATAAAAAACGCTAGAACTGCAGATAATCTGTCCATGGTGACCAACATATTCGCTTTATCTGCGAACATTAATACGGTAATCGGTCCTAATAAATAAATAATAAAAACGGACACTTGTTGAGTGGCTCGTTGTGTTGAATTAAATATATAAGGTATTTTTTCAGGTGCCTTTATTTTGTCCAATTCTTCGAATCGAATGACTAGATAGACAAAGGTCGATATTATTATGGTGATGCCCGAGACCAGAAAAAAGGCGAAAGAAACTTGG
>JBGMRO010000277.1:0-5702 GCA_048061555.1 Thiohalomonadales bacterium
CATTAGGACGTATCGCCATCAAAATTGCCGATGCGATTAATACCCAACATCAAGCTGGAGTCGATATCAATGGCGTCGCGGGCGGAATGTTCTTCAATGACGTCATGAATTCGAGTCCCAGTGTGCTGGCTTCGAATACCAATGATGCGGCTTCTGGCACCGTTGCGATTTCCATTACCGATGCTTCGGCATTAGAAGTCAGTGACTACCAATTAAACTATGACGGTAGCAATTTCTCTCTGTTACGTTTGTCCGACAATAGCGTCGTCGATTCGGGTTTTACGGTGGCAGACTTACCTAGGGGCGTCGCGGGTGAAGGCTTTTCCATATCACTAACGGGGACAGTTGCGGCGGGTGATAGATTTAAAATCCAACCAACCAAGAACGCCGCAGGTCAAATAACGATGCAACTGAGTGATCCTGCCAATTTTGCGGCGGCCGCAAGTGGCACCGCTGCAGGGAATAACGACAATGCCTTGTTACTGGCAGATCTGCAAAATAAGTTGACTATTGCCAATGGAACAGAGACCTTTCAAGGTGCTTTTGGTAGCCTTGTCGCAGATGTCAGTATCAAGACAAACCAGGAATCTTCAACCAGGGCTGCACAGGGTGTTTTGCTTGAGCAGGCGCGAGCAGCACACAGCAGTGTCTCTGGTGTCAATCTGGATGAAGAGGCGGCCAATATGTTGCGCTACCAACAAGCGTATCAGGCATCGGCGAGGGTAATAGCCATGACCGACGAAATTTTTCGATCACTAATTTCAGCCATAGGTTAAGCCATGAGACTCTCCACCGCACAATTTCAGCGCCAATCGATTCAGTTGATGCAACAGCAATCAGTCGATATTGCCAAAACCCAAGCGCAATTAGCCTCGGGCAAGCGACTACAGACTCCGTCAGACGATCCGCTCGCAGCAGCACAGTTACAACCGTTAAAAGACAACAAGGCCGTACAAGAACAGTACGAGCGCAATGCCGACGTGGCCGAATATCGCCTGCAGTTAGAAGATATACAGTTGGCACAATTTGGTAATGTTCTTACACGTATAAACGAACTGGCTGTGCAGGGTGTTAATGGTTCCATGAATGATAGCGATAGGGCGACGGTGGCCCAAGAGATACGCCAGGGTCTAACAAATTTAGTCTCCTTGGCTAATACGCAGGATGCCAATGGCGACTATCTGTTTGCAGGTGATAACGTAAAAAACACCCCGATCGTAGAGTCGCCAGCAAATACATTTACCTATACGGGTGATGCCGGTATCCGTGATATCCAGATTGGCAAGACACGGCAAATAGCCTCCGGTGACCCGGGCAGTACAGTTTTCATGAATGTACCGTTTAGTGGCGGTGGCACACAGGATATTTTTACTTCCATCGCGAATTTCGCGACTTCATTAGAGGCCAATACGCCATCAAACGTCTTTCTCGATGACGTACAGGCCGGCCTTGATAATGTGCTCATCACACGTACAAAAATAGGTGCTCGGCTGAATGCCATCGATGTCAAACGAGAAGACAACGACGCCCGTATTTTCCAAACCGAGGTCGCTATTTCTCGTCTCGAGGATGTAGATTTCGCCGAGGCGATCAGTCGCTTAAGCCTACAGTTAGTTAGCCTGCAGGCCTCGCAGCAGGCATTTGGCCGTATCCAAAGTCTGTCGTTGTTTGATCAGATATAGCCCTGCAACCTACGCTACCGGTTGATCTCAAGAAAAGCGACGTAGGTTGCGGGTGAGCGTGCGAACCCCAACACGGCCATGTTTAGGCCCAGCCAAATCTAACTATTATAATCTTCGCAGTTCGAATTGTGTTCACAAGGCCTTTGCATAGGTATCTGGATAGATATACAATTAGAATATGTATAAGTTACTGTCATTTGCTTTCATCGTGTCCATCAGTCTAATGCTGACGTCCTGTCTGCACGTCCCCACGGACTCGAGTTCAATTAATAGTCGTTCCCAGTTTTTGCGTATCTACCAGGATGACGATAAAATTGTTTACAATGTACAGGGCGAAATGTCGTCAATACTCGAAGATTCGGCGGGAAAAATAGTCATAAATGTACAAGAAACCGAAACTATCGATACTGAAATCAACTATCTTTACACCGGTACGGATGGCAGCACTATTTGGGAAGTACGCACCGGTACATCACCAAACAGGGTTTCAACGTTCTACGATATAGACCGCAATATACTCACTGGCGACGCGCTTACGGGAATGAAACCTAAGCTTACCTGTGCCAATGAAGATGTCGCACTCAACGAAACCTGTTACGAAAAGACATACTTGCGCGGCAAGCTGAGTGTAACCTGGACAAAGGTCGATGATCTACGGGAGCCCGTTAGTGGGATTGCCATTCCGGTGATGGAAGAGGCGTGGCAAATGAATTTGCAAGCGAGTGACGCCATTTATAGCGATATACCGGGTCCTGACGTTGTAGACATCAGCAGCAAACGTTATATCTCCCAAATCACCGCTGGCGTCAATAAAGGCCAGATCTATGTACATGCATTACGGGTCAATAAACCTGCGGCGCTTGACTTCGATTGGGTATCTGAGGTTCAAAGCACAGCAGTCGGAAAAATACTCAGCGACTCTAGTCCAGTAATCAGTAGCAATGAAACCGTCGATATTGCATACGAGGTCAAAGAAGGCTGTGATACGGCAGGATGTGTCGCTGTTGCCACGACAACAAAAATAATGACATATCCGGGAACTAGCGAACGGCGCAATCTTGGTCCCGCCGGCATCTTTTCCGTTCAGAGCATCTCAATATCGGGATGGGTAACACGGCTCCAGGACGATATCAATCCTATCGATATGGGTTATGAAATTTTTAGTAATTGCGATACCGAGACTCAAGGGGTGACCTATCCCAAGCAAGGGGTATCATACAGCGTCGCCGATTATGCAGTCTTTCCTGACATTGGCCCGGTCAGGATCCAGTATACCTGCACACCTCGATATCGCATCAACGCCGATGCCGAAAAACCGATAACCCTCGATACTTCTATGCGAATCACTGCGGTGATGGACTCTACTGAAACTACAATTCCGTATAAAAAATAGATCGATTCTCGTTCCCATTCCTCGTTCCCACGCTCCGCGTGGTAACGACTATGGGGGACTAGTATAAATACACAGCCCCCGCATCACGGGCGCAATTTGTCGGGGTGGTTTTTTCGCAGTCATTCTTTTGCTCACCATTGATTCTACCGGCGGCACTGTCTTCACCCGGTGCGCCGATCGCTAACGTATCTCCGTTGGCGCTGAGGCTGATGCTGGTAGTCAAATTACCGAAGCGGTCATTCCCACCAAATCCATCTCCTGCAGCGGTATTGGGTGCCTTTATATATTTTGCTTTTTTATTCCATGCTGCAGAATTGGTCATACGGGTAAAGACATACACCGCTCCAGATTCGTAGGCTGAGTTTTCGAAAGCGTTATTATAGGGACTCGCGACACCGATAGCCGCGCTACTCTCTCCAAGCGCGCCTACCGCCAGAGTATTGCCATCGGCACTGAGACTGAGGCTCGACCCAAATCTGTCTCTGTCATCTTTATTGAATGCTGTGAGTGAGACGGGAATCGAGCCCCAAATCTTATTTTTACGGGTATAGACATATACAGACCCTGAATAATTCGAAATGGGGGCATAGGGTGCTCCCACCGCTAGGATATTGCCATCGCTATTGAGAGATATGCTGGCTCCAAATTGCTCAATTGTATTTATGGTGGGGGCCTTAAAATAGACGGCGTCGCCCCATGCGGTTTTCTTCGACATGCGTGAATATACATATACGACCCCTGAGCTTCTGGCACAATTTATTGGTGAGGGGTTTGCGTTTCCAGCGGCATCCGAACAATCATTAGGCTGAGGGTTATTTGCCATTCCACTATCGGCGCTAGATTCGTACATCGACCCAACAGCGAGAGTATTACCGTCGGCGCTGAGGCTAACACTATTCACATAGCTCGGAGAAGATGCTTTGATATTGGCAGGGTTAGGATTCCAGATGCGAGTCGAGAGGTTGCGACTGTAAATATGTACGGTTCTTGCAGTGCTCGCCCCAATTGCTAGTACATTACCATCGGCGTTGAGACTAACACTGGCCCCAAATTGATAACCCTGAAAGGTAGTATTCGCCTTAATGTAGACTGGAGTGGGATCCCACATGCCTGTAACGACATCTCGGCTGTATACGAATACGGCTCCCGAAGAAACGGCGCAATTTGCATTTGGTGGTGCTGGATAGGTTTTACAGTCGTACCGTTGCTTACCATTGATTCCTTTGCTGGCACTGTTATCTCGTGATGCACCCACAGCAATAGTATTGCCATCGGCACTAAGGCTAACACTGCCTCCGAAGTTGTGAGTGCCGGTATAAAGATAGTCACTCCTGGCGTTGGGCATCATGAATCCGGTTAGCTGGCTCCAGCCATTTTTATCTTTAGAAAATACATAAACTAATCCACTTGAGTAATCTGCACCTGGCGCGCCTACAATGATTGTACGGCCATCCTCACTAATACTGATGTTTGTCCCAAAGCGCTCGGATGGTCTTGGTCTGGGCACTTTAAAATATCCAATCGCATCATTTAATAAATCGGTAACACTAAGGTCGGCACTACTGTTCACAAGTACCGGAGTGGAGCCTTGTATTTCATAGGCTTCCAGGCGATAGCGGGCATTCATTGCATCGAACAAATGCAGTGCAATGGGTTGTCTGTACCGACTGCCGCTGATATCACCACTGTTGACCAGCTGAGTAAAACCGGAAATACCGTTGGGATTTTCCAGAATCCGATAGTAGTCTATACTTGGCAGAGGATCCCAGGTAAAAATCAATTCTTTCAAGTCGACGTTGGCAGCGAAATTCATCGGCAAAGGGTCACACTGAATTTCGATATTACTAACGATCGCCCCACTCAACGTACCGCTACCCGCAGTCTTGATTTCGCAACTTTGTCCGACGGGATTATTGGCTATGGTGACTAAGTAACGGCTGCCATCGGTTTGCGCTGGAAAGATAAATGTGGTTCCGCTAACGGCTAGTTCTAACCCTACATTGGTAAGCGAAAAACCACTACCCACTAATCCGCTGACCGTCCCCCCCACACTGTACTGATTGGTACTACAAACAATATTTACACTGGTAACGTTGATACCCTCTACCGGTTTATTGTTGCTGTCACCATTGATCGTGCAACTCTGCGTTTTGGCTATGGCTAGGTCAGTGGCTTGCTTTAAGCTGAGCACAGAGACATTGTAGATCGTCGCGTCAGCTATGGGTATGTCGAAAATAAACTCACCATTTTTTCCTACCGGCAGATCATCAATCCCATTGTTTTGCAGTATTAAACTCGCATTGCCTTGTAGGCCAGTGACGGTACCTGCGATAGAGTAGTGATTGACACAGTCGATACCTATATTGCTGATCGTTGCACCCGGTACTCTGCCTTTACCGGTTTGCTTAACGGTGCACGTTTGTATCGGGGATGTGGGTTGCTGGGAGACAGTTATTTCGTAAACTGTATTATTTTGTTGCCTTGTTTTAAAGGTGAATTGTTTGCCTGTCACTACGAGCGTGTCTTTGCCGTTGTTCTGGAGCGTTAGGCCACTACCTTCCAAACCGGTGACCGTGCCGCCGATGGTATAATAATCTAGTTGCAAATCTCCGAGCCTGTCAGTGCAG
>JBGMRO010000278.1:0-5681 GCA_048061555.1 Thiohalomonadales bacterium
TTTTACCCTCCTTTCTTTTTATACTACTCGGCGGACCGATGGTCGAAGCGACCCGAGGTGATGTAAAATTTACGGCGCCGTTAACCGGTATCACCGCGGCGGTGGTCGGCGTTATCCTTAACCTGGCCGTCTTCTTCGCCTACCATGTACTGTGGCCACAAGGGTTTGATGCGCCGTTTGAATGGGCATCCGCGGTTATCGGGGCCGCCGCATTTGTTGCCCTGTTCAGGTACAAAATCGGCATCGTTCCGGTCATTGGCGCATGCGCGATCCTGGGGCTACTTTATTCCTTGTTGCTGTAAAACGTTGTTATAAAGCATAGCTATAAAGCACAGTTTAATAGTCAAGTATTGAAGCCAACATGTACTGAATATACGGCTTGAGTTATAGTGACGACTGATTCCCATCTCACCGAATGTGCGCATGACGATAATTGAACAAAAAGGTAATATTAAATGGAAAGAATTAGAGCAAAATCAAATCGCGCCGAACAGGCCTACACGTTAGTCTGTGATCTACAGCAACGTTTTGTACAAAAATTAAATACGATTAGTGAAAAATTCGGTGCCGGTAAAAATTATGCGCCTACAGAATGGATGCGTGATGACGGTAAGCATGGGGGTGGCATTCGTTTGATGGCGAGCGATGAGACTATTTTTAATCGTGCCTCTGTTAACGTTTCGCAAGTACAATATGATGACGACGAGCGCAAACCATTAGCCTCTGCCTCTGCTATCTCGACGATTATTCACCCCAAGAATCCTTTAGCGCCCTCCGTACACATCCATATTAGCTGGACAGAATTAAAAACCGGCAGTGGTTACTGGCGCGTGATGGCGGATCTCAATCCGTCGGTTGCAAATACCGAAGACAAGGCCACGTTTGCAGAAAAACTAAAACAAGCGGCACCCGAACAATATACCGAGGCGGCGGCACAGGGAGATCGCTATTTTAATATACCGGTCTTGGGTCGTCATCGAGGGGTTACGCATTTTTACCTGGAGAATTATTTTAGTGGAGATTTCGAGCGCGATCTAAACATGGCGAAGACCTTGGGTGAAGCGGCAATAGACACCTACTGTGAAATTTTAGCGACGGCATTGGAAACACGCACATCCCCCAGCGA
This sequence comes from Thiohalomonadales bacterium, assembly GCA_048061555.1. Classification (GTDB taxonomy): domain Bacteria; phylum Pseudomonadota; class Gammaproteobacteria; order SZUA-152; family SZUA-152; genus JBGMRO01. The sequence goes on from JBGMRO010000278.1 coordinate 1,127, forward strand.
GGACGACTACCAATTACAATTAGACTATCATACCTTGTATCTTTTTCAGGTGCTGACACTCGATAAAGGCACCACCTCGGGATTGTTGATCCACAACCAGAACGATGTCGGTACCCTGGCTTCGCTGCCGTCACACATTAATCGAAGTTTGCTGGTGTCGTGGCAAGAAAAAATGCCGGCACCTCAGAATCTCTTACTGCAAACGATTATCAAATGTTTGCCTGAAGCAGACGTATGCCCGATAGAAGACGATACCAAACAGGCACTCGCAGATGGTGTGCGCACGCACTACCAAACTCACCCGGAAGCAATTAATATGCAAGCCAGTGGTGATACTGTGCCTACCACGGTGGATAATCATAAATAACTACCCGTAGGGTAGGGTGGGCAAAAAAACTGTGCCCACCCTACCGGGCTAGGTTTTTTTTCTCTTAAACGCCAAGATTTTATGCACGTTATTGTCTTCCAGATCGGCCAGCTCTTCACCTAATATCATCTCCATGGCCTCGATGCTTCTTGACAGTATGAGATCCGCGTGGGCGTGGTAAATGCGTAGTTTGCATAAAATCGGGCTATGGATATCTTCACGATGTTCGATTTGGAAATCTGACCAGGCGGCAACCGGTATATCGTTCAGGACATGGTCCACGATTATCCAGGCCTGTTTCTCAAGTATCAAATCCAGATGCTTGAGTTTCGGAATCGGAAATCGAAAACTGTCACCCAGTCTTTTTAATGCGAGTTGGACATGATTAAAATGTAATGCAGACAGGCGAGTTGCGCGAGTTTCGTATACGGGTAGTTTGTCTAGGCGGGAATACATGTTTATTTGTACTGTAGGGTGTGCACGGTTTTTGTGCCCACCAGTGGCTAATTTTCCCGCGTGGGCACAAAAAACGTGCCCACCCTACCGGGTTATGCGCATTTAACGGGTCAAACTCGCGAACAGGGTCGGTAGTTTTTCGGGCAGCCGTTGTACGTTGTCTATTATCGTATAGTTATTGGCGCCAAAGATACGTTTAACGTAGCTGTCGGCATGCGGGTCAAGTGTCAAACAGTAACTCAAGATACCCTGCGTATAGAGTTCTTCCACCGCCTTTTTGGTATCGTGCCGCAGGTGTTGCGGGTCGCGTTCATCGATATCCGCAGGTTCTCCATCGGTGACGATGAGTAGCAGCTTGCGTCTCTCACTTTGTTTGAGTAAGTGTGCGCCTGCGTGTCGACAAGCGGCCCCCATGCGCGTAGATAGACCGCCTTGCATTCCGGCCAAACGGGCCTTGCTTTCATCGTCATAGTGCTGGTTAAAATCTTTGAAGCGGTAGTACTGTACATCGTGCCTACCATCCGAGGCAAAACCATGTAAGGCAAAGGGGTCGCCGATGCCATTGATCGCCGTGGCGACTAATGTGGCGGCTTCACGGGTGAGTTCGAGGATGGTTTTATCGGCACCCGCGACGGTTTCATTGGTAGATTCCGATAGGTCCAATAAAACCAGTACCGCCAAGTCACGGGTATTTAATACGTTACGCATGGTTATCCTGGGGTTCGGTTGATCACCCATACGGATGGATACCATGGCACCAATGGCGGCATTGATGTCTATATCGTCACCGTCTTCCATGTTTCGTACACGCTGCACACCCTGCGGTGATAACAGGTCAATAATTTGTTTAATACGATACGCGATAGGTTTGTGTTCTGTTAATATCTTATCGATATCTTCGGGATTACCCTTAGCCGGGCGTCTTTCATAGACCGTGACCCAGTCGGGCCGATGTAATTGTATCTGGTAGTCCCATTCTTGATAACGATAGGGGTCTGATACGGGTTCTTTGCCTTCCAGCTCGTTGATGGTGCAGCCTTCCTGGTCTAGGTAAAATGGGGTTTCTAACCGCCAAATCTCTTGCGCGTCATCGCCGGCGATTTCACAATCGAGTTCGTTTACCATTTCCATGATCGAGACAGTCTTGCGTACCTGGCGCTGGCTGGCGGCGACGTATTCGAGGCCTTGGTCCCAAGCAAACTCTTCATACTCCCACACAAAACGGTTGTCGTCACGATAGGGGATTTGTATGGCCTCAAGGATACGCAGGCTGGGGACTTCCTTAAGCGCTGCAAAATGATTGAATAACTCGATACCGAGGTGCCAAGAAAACAGATTATTGTCTTGTTGTTTTTCTATTTCTGCGTGGAAACGTGTGACAATCGCTTGGATGGCAGTGTCGCTACTGTCAATCGATACATCGTTAAACATGAGTGCGATATGCGCCAATACCTTTAAGGTCGGGTGTTCCGGTTCTTCTTCATGCTCGAAACTCAATAGGGCCCGCCACAGCTTTTTGAGGCCGGGGAATGCCAGCGTGGCCTTATATTCGATACGTGCGTCCTCGACTAAGGCGACAAAAAACATTTGCGCCGGGCTGAGTTGCTCAGCGGATATGCGAGTACTCGTATAGCAGAGGTGCGCCGCCATGTGTGCGGCGGTGGCGCGGTATAACTCCAGGCCAGGTGTGTCACCGATGGCATCGACCGCATCCGGCATATAGATTATGTTCGATTCTATATGGGGTCTGAATTCCGCGAAATCGGCACCTGTGGGCCGTAAGAAAAAATCTCGGCCCCATAACGCGCGTAAATAGAAATTTAATTTTCGTTGCGTGTCTATGAATAAAGTGCCACGCCGTTCTTTCTGTAATACAGCCAGACTGTCCTGAGACTCCAGATTAAAATAGGCAGTCAGATTGTCATAGTCGCGTCGATAAGCCTGTGCGCCGAAATTGGACCAGCGACGCAGACCGCTCAAGGTCAGCTTGGATAATAGCTCATCCATGTGATTCAGCATCGGACGCAGGCCGCGTGACGCAGTACTGGCCAATTGGTGAATCAGGGTGAGATAACCACGCAATAATTCTGCATCACCCAGTCGACGGGCCGCGGTAGGTAGGCTATTGAATAACAGCGTTATTACGCTGCCCGAGGTCATCGACGATAGTTTCATGGCGGCGGTGACGCAATCATCGATTATATCTTCGCCACATTCTTTGACGACGAGGGGCATTTCTTGCAGATAGGATACAACCAAATCAGTGCCGCGACCTAATCCACACAGCCCCTTGGCCCCTTCGAGGTAGGCCTGTAGGCCCGTTGGGGACATGACATGTGCAGCTTCGGAAAACGTGGCTTCCAATACATTGCGCACTTCCGGCGCGGCGTCGGCGAGATATTCTTCGTAGTCTTCTAGCTTAATGGCCATATTGATATAATAATTAGAATTTCTAAAAGAGAGAGAGTTCCTATCTAAGGCTCGTCCATAAACGATGGGGTTGGAGAAAAAGGCCGTTTATGGACGGGCTCTACGCAGATCGCCTAAGCGAAAAATGTCTGCACCGCGGCGTTTAAGGTATCACGCATGTCTGGGTCATCCGTCAACGGTGTCACCATGGTCATGCTGCAAGCCGCGATGGGGTCAACACCCTTTTTAATCAATTGACCTGAATAGACCAAGAGCCGCGTGGAAATACCTTCGTCGAGGCCATGTCCTTTTAGATTACGCGCACGGTGGGCGATTTGTACTAATTTTGCCGCGGTTTGTGTATCCACTCCTGATTCCTTGGCGACGATCGAGGTCTCTGTCTCTGCTTCTGGGTAATCAAAATCTAGGCCGCCGAAACGTTGTTTGGTGGATTGCTTTAGGTCTTTCATCAGACTTTGGTAACCCGGATTGTAAGAGATGACCAATTGAAAATCTGGATGTGCCTCGACCAATTCACCCTTTTTGTCGAGCGGTAAGCTACGCCGGTGATCGGTGAGTGGATGGATGACCACGGTGGTATCCTGACGGGCCTCCACGACCTCATCTAGATAACAAATTGCACCGAGTCTTGCCGAGGTTGTCAGCGGTCCATCTTGCCATTGAGTACCGTCTTTATCCAACAGAAAGCGCCCGACAAGATCCGATGCCGTCATGTCTTCATTACAGGCGACGGTAATGAGCGGTCGACCGAGTTTCCATGCCATGTATTCCACAAAGCGTGATTTGCCGCAGCCCGTTGGGCCCTTTAGCATCATCGGCATGCGTGCCTCATAGGCCGCTTCGTATAAGGTGATCTCGTCACCCACCGCCTCATAATAAGGTTCGTTTTGAATCTTGTATTGCTCAATATCAACCACAGACATCGTCTATCCTCTCCGCAATAAGTGAAGCTTGTTAAGCCTTAAGAGTCATCATTTACCCACAAAATTAAACCGTCTTTCACTGCATGGACGAACACTAGGTTTCGTCATCGGTCTCGACATCCCCACACCAACCGCTAGCTTTTGCCTTAGCGATGGCGGCGTCGTGAATACGTTTATGGCGTTCTCGCAACGCTTCGGGTAGATTGCTGACCAAGCAGCCGTATTTATCCCACTCAGTATTGACCTTGTCGAGTAGCGCATCGATACCGGCCAGATTCCAGTTTTCACAGGTCTCCGATTCAGGAATTAATTCGAATACCCAGGCATCACGAATAATTTTACCGATGGAGGTCATGCCGCCATCGATATCATTCTGTAT
>JBGMRO010000279.1:0-5678 GCA_048061555.1 Thiohalomonadales bacterium
ATTATCGCCTGCTTCGGTATTAGAGGCCTTGATGTACACCGGTGTATTGTCCCAAACATCGAGCACTTCACGGTAGTAAACATACACCGCCCCGGAATCTGTGGCGCAATTGGTCGGCGTGAGAGCATCACAATCATTGACCTGATTACCGTTGACTCCTTGCACGGCGCTGTCTTCTAGACCGGCCCCGACCGCCAGCGTATCACCATCACTACTTAAGCTGACTGATCCACCAAAGGAATCGTCTTGCTTGGCATTGGTGGCCTTGATATACACGGGTGTATTGTTCCAGACACCAAGCGCATCGCGCCTGTAGATATACACTGCGCCCGAATTCAAGGCGCAATTGGTCGGGCGATAGGTATAACAATCATCGATCTGCTCACCATTGATTCCTTGCGCGGCGCTGTCTTCACTACTAGCACCCACCGCCAGGGTGTTACCATCACCACTTAAACTAATTGATCCGCCAAAATAATCCGAAGTATTGGTATTGGAGGCCTTAATGTACACCGGCGAATTGTTCCAGACGCCAAACGCACTACGACTGTAGACGTACACCGTGCCCGACTCCGGGGCACAATTAGTCGGCGTCGGCGCAATACAATCATCGATCTGCTCACCATTGACTCCTTGCGCGGCGCTGTCTTCTTGAGAGGCCCCCACCGCCAGGGTATCACCATCACTACTTAAGCTGACTGATCCACCAAAGGAATCGCCTTGCTTGGCATTGGTGGCCTTGATATACACGGGTGTATTGTTCCAGACACCAAGCGCATCGCGCCTGTAGATATACACTGCGCCCGAATTCAAGGCGCAATTGGTCGGGCGATAGGTATAACAATCATCGATCTGCTCACCATTGATTCCTTGCGCGGCGCTGTCTTCACTACTAGCACTCACCGCCAGGGTGTTACCATCACCACTTAAACTAATTGATCCGCCAAAACCATCCCAAGTATCAGTATTCGAGGCCTTGATATACGCCGGCGTATTGTCCCACACACCTAGCGCATCACGACTGTAGATGTATACTGCCCCCGAATATTTTGCACAATTAATCGACGGACGGGTGGAACAATCATCGAACGGGTTACTGTTAACCCCTTGCGCGGCACTGTCTTCATATATAGCGGTCACCGCAAGGGTATTGCCGTCGCTGCTTAAACTAACTGCTGCGCCAAAATTTTCAGAACTCTCGGTATTAGAAGCCTTGATGTACACCGGCGTATTGTTCCAGACGCCAAATACATCGCGGCTGTAGACGTAAACTGCGCCCGAATCAGGCGCGCAATTAACCTTTGTTATAGAGGTGAAGCTAGAAGTACAATCATCGATTTGATTGCCATTGACTCCTTGTGCCGCTGCACCTTCGCTATAGGCTCCCACCGCTAGAGTATTGCCATCGCTGCTTATGCTAACTGATGCGCCAAATCTAGAGTTATACTTGGTGTTGGAGGCCTTGAAATAACCAATCGCTTGCAACATTAAGTCTGAAATGGATATCGGCAATGACTGAATACAAGATGTTCCCACTACACAAGCTTCTACTATATAGCTTGCATTTATCCAATCTGTGCGGTGTAACGCGAGTTCTGTATCAATCGTCTCGACGATAACGTTGTCTTCAACTTGGCTATAGCCTAATCCCGACTTCGCTTGATAGAGTAACTTGTAGTCACTCGCACCCTGAACGCGTGACCAGCTAAAACTAAGTTTCTTAACACCATGGTTCCGCACAGTCAAACCATTCACCTGACCTGCGTCTATTTTTAGTTTTACTGTACTCAAAAATATAGGACGACTTCCATCGGTAGCCGTTACCGTGATGGTATCCGCGATCGTCGCAGTAAGTAAGACACGGAGTAGACCGCGATTGTCTATACTGCTAATGGCTGCATCCCCCACTGACCAGCTATAGTTTCTTGATGCAAATCCGCTCGCACTCATTTGTAGTGTCGAACCAAGAGCTACCGACGTGGCATTGCCTGCCGCAGTAACCGTAATGACCCGCTCGGCGACGGTGAGTGTCGTGCTGGTGGCTTTTTTTCTAAACGATACCGTTATGATAGATTCACCCACAAAACCCGCTTTCGATTTTACCTTGCCACGAGAATAGGGCAATCTAATATTGGCAGTATTGTCCGAAGACCATGTCACTTGGCGAGTTATATCCATGGTCGTTTGATTAGATAACGCAGCGGTTACGATATATGTCTTAGAATCTCCAGAGATGATGGTAGCCGTACTCGGGGTAATAGAAATAGAGAGTACGTCCGCATCAGTAATAACAATCGTTGTAGTACCAATATTACCCGAACTGTCCTTTGCCGTGACTGTAACGGTAGACGCCTGTAATCCAATAAAGTCTCCATTTTTGGTAATCGTCGCATTGTTCTCTTCATCAACAGACCATGCGTAGGGACCTGATCCGCCGCGGGCGTCTAAGCTAATCATTATTCCCGTCACGGCGTCAAAATTACCGTTATTGCTTGTTATCGTAACGGTAATTTTTTCTTTGTCTATGGCTTTCTCAAGTGTTGAATCTCCACACGCTCCTAGATTTATACTAAGTGCTGTCATAAAACTATACTTTAATATTGTACTGATGATTCGCTTCCCTGACATCGTGCTGCCCCCCCTTTTATCTATTGAATACCGGCGGTTGTTAACTTAGATGTACCTAAATAGAGAACACTCGGATCGAGCGGGTCTATTGCCAAACTTGATCCACCTCCCCCAAAGGCGCCGGTGTTCAAATATGTCCACGTATTGCCGTAGTTTGTACTGATGGCTAAAGGATAGGAAGAGCTACTTCTATATAGAATATTCGGGGATGAGGTAGAAACACCAATAGCATCACTCAATACCGCACCACTCTTAGTTCCAGTATTGATTGCAACCCAGCTAGTGCCGCCATTGACACTCTTGAATACACCGGAACGTGTTCCTGCATAAATCGTGCTTGGTGTCACCAAATCCAGATTTAGCGAATAAACAATATAATCTGCAAGGCCAGTATTGCCGACCAACCAGCTCTCGCCCCCGTCGACGCTCTTAAATACGCCTGCATTTCCTCCTGCATAAATCGTTGCGGGGGTCGTCGTAGAATCAATAAGCAATGAGTAGACTCGACTACCGACGGTGATCCCTGTGCTTTTAACAAGCCAGTTCGCACCACTATCGATACTTTTAAAAACCCCCTTAAATGTTGCTACATAGAGCGTGCCTGGTGTTGTGGGGTCTATGGCAATATCCATAATTGGCTGTGTTACATTTTCCAAACCCGAATCGGCCCGAGTCCAACTTTCTCCTCCATCGATGCTCCTGGACACTTTATAGCCGTCTTTTGTCACAGCGTAAATAGTACCGGGGCTCGAGGGATCTATGCCCAATAAGGAAATATCCAAACTATTCAAATCACCATTGATGGACACCCAGTTCAACCCCTTGTCAACAGATCTGAAGACACCATTATTCTTTGTTCCCGCGTATAGGATGTTAGGGATGACGGGATCAAATTGCAAAGTGGTTACCGCAGTACTAGTTAGACCCACATTTTGAGTGGTCCAGTTCACGCCGCCATCTACAGACTTGCTAATACCTTGACTTGATCCAAAATAAAGGGTGCCTGAGCCCTGGGGGTCTACACTGATAGTATAAACCTTTAGGCTAACGGCTGGATCCACAGTAAGTTTTGTCCAACTTGCCCCAGCGTCGATGCTTTTGTATTGGGTGCATTTACTTCCTGAGTCTTGCCCACACACTGATGATACATAAAACGTACTCGGTACATTGGGGTCAAAGATGAATTTACGTGTCCCTCCTGGCCAAGTAGGTAGACCGGTCCAAGTTAGACCACCGTCGCTACTTCTCATATATCCACCGTTTACTCCTGCATAGATGGTAGTAGGAGTCTCAGGACCCAGAATCAGTGTATGTACTAGAGTAACGCCAAGTTTATTTTTTGTGGCAGCCCATGAAGCACCGCCATCGATGCTCTTATAAATACCAGACGTATTCGTCCCGGCGTAAACGGTAGTCGGCATTGCTGGATCTACAAACAAACTGAATACTGTCCTATCATGTATTCCATCAGGTAAGAGGTCGACCACTTGTTTTTTCCAGGTCTCTCCCGCATCGGTGCTCTTGTATACACCGACAAGACCACCGGTGCCTACATAGAGCACGGCAGAATCCGTTGGATCCATGCTCACTGCATTATAATTTGAGGAAGGAACATTAGCAGTCGTATCGATCCAACTTTTACCACTATCTATACTTTTGAATAATCCAGCACTGGTCATTACATAGACCGTGCTCGGCGTCTTGAAATCTATAAATAATGTGTGAACGGTGCCAATATAGCTGCTATCGGTCATGTTCCATGTCGCGCCCGCATCGATACTCTTGTATACACGGCCAGTTACCCCCGCATAGAGTATGTTCGAATTAGTCGGGTGGAGGACAATCGACGAGACGGACCCCCCGTACAAACCCGTATTATTGGATTCAAAACGAGTCTCTAAAATATTCAGCAGGGTACTCTCGACGATATCGTCTAGGCCTACCTCTATACTGACCATGCCCGGGAAACCCGATTGCGCGGTCACGGTTCCGGCGGTTTCACCAAGAGCAAAGGTCACGGCATCCTGTTTATTCGATGACCACGTAACCTGCTTAGTAATATCTGCAGATGTTCCGTCAGAATAATTGCCAAGCACGCTATATTGGATACTATTTCCCGTTGAAACCACGGGTTCGACAGAGGGCGTCATAACAATACTTTGCAATACGGCGGAATCGATGGCAAGCGTAGTCGTACCGAAAAAATAAGGATGTTCTACATCGGTAGCCGTTACCGTGATGGTATCGGCAATTGTCGCTGTCTGCAAAACGCTTAATAGACCGGTATTATTTATACTACTAATGGTGGAGCCACCAACAGACCAGTTATAATTGCCAGAGGCATATCCACTAGCAACCATTTGCAAGGTCGTACCAATAGCCACCGACGTGGTATCGTCAACTGCGGAGACGGTGATGACTGGTTCTTCGACGGTCAGTATCGACGTGGCGGTTTTATCACCAAACGATACCGTGATGACAGATTCACCTACGAAACCCGGTCTAGATATTACTGTACCATTGGGATCAGAAAAGCTTATATTGGCCGGGTCATCCGTAACCCAGTTTGCCTGGCGCGTGATATCTGCCGAGGTTTGATTCGACCACGCTGTGGTTACCGTAAATGTCTTAGCATCGCCAGATACGATCGCAGCACTACGCGGGGTAATAGAAATGGATAGGACCTCCTCATCGGTAATAACAATCGTTGCGTTCCCAATATGACCTTCACTATCCTCCGCGGTGACTAAGACCGTAGAGTCTTTTAGCCCGATTAATTCACCATTATTACTGATCGTTGCATTATTCTCGTCATCGACAGACCATAGGTAGGAACCTGAGCCGCCGCGCGCTACTAACGTTATCATTAATCCCGTTACTGCATTAAAATCATCACCGCTGCTGGTTATCGTAATGGTGTTTTTATTTTCTTTTTTTATGGCCTCATCTAGGGTTGAATCTCCACACGCGACGAGCATTAAACCTAACGCTGTAACACAAAAATATTTTAACCCGCTATCCATTTTTTATTCCCTAACATCGTGTTGTCC
>JBGMRO010000280.1:0-5654 GCA_048061555.1 Thiohalomonadales bacterium
CACTTAAAACCTATAGTGCGAGATTAGAGAGGAATTGGTTGCAAGGTATTAGGGCGAGTGAACGGTTCTATATTGCTGCTTAATAGATGTATGCCTTATTACCAAATAATTTGGCTGACATTCTTAGTACTACCACCGAAAATATTTCAAATAACCATTCCACCAAGAAAGTATTTCCTATCAAATTAGCTCGTCCAATTTATTAGACATTAACCTGGAATCCGCCGAAATTGTTTTATCAGCGGAGGATAAATTATCGACAAAATTAACAGTTAGTGAATAGAGCTAAGCATTTTGATTGTATCTGATTGTTTATAGAAAAAATTTTATACTAGTACGGTCTGTGCTCAATTTAATCGATCCTATACTCACCACTAGTAATTTGAAAGCTTCGCATTTGAATTAGTCCTTGGATCGTAGGGAAAGCATCGAATGGCTTATGTTTAGAAGTTTTATCGGCTAAAACATTTTCACAATAAATGGGTGTCTATTTGTAGTTTATGGATGTCCAATGATCTTTTGTTGCGAATCGCGGCGGGTGATGTGCCGCCGTCGTTACAAAACGTTACCCTGCGCACCCTGGACTTAGGCATGTTACAGGCCGGTGCCAGCATGAAGGGTGAGTTCGAACAGCGCCTGCGCCAGGTGATCGAGGAAGTGCAGTCTTCGCCTGATCCGATTATCTTGTTTATCGATGAGGCCCACACCTTAATCGGTGCCGGTGGTGCGGCCGGCACTGGCGATGCGGCCAATTTATTAAAACCCGCCTTGGCGCGAGGCACGTTACGCACCGTGGCTGCCACTACCTGGAGTGAATACAAAAAGTATTTTGAGAAAGACCCGGCCTTGACGCGCCGTTTTCAAGTCGTGCAAGTCGACGAACCGAGTGAAGAAAAGACCATTCTCATGATGCGAGGCATGGCCTCTACCCTGGAGCGGCATCACCAGGTGCAAGTCTTGGACGAGGCCTTGGAGGCGGCGGTGAAACTTTCGCACCGGTATATCCCTGCGCGGCAATTACCCGATAAGTCGGTCAGTCTGCTGGATACCAGCTGCGCGCGTGTCGCGGTGAGTCAGCATGCCCAGCCCGCAGAGCTCGAGGATGCAGTACGTACTATCGAGGCCCTGACTACCGAGCTTGAGATTATCAAAAATGAAAAGGCCATCGGTCTGGATACGCAAGCAAGAGAAGACAATGCCTTGTCGAAACGCGAGGCAGAGCAAGACCGCCTGAAAAAACTAGAGGGCAGTTGGCGCGCGGAGAAGGAGCTCGTATCGGCCATTCTTGATCTGCGTCAACAATTGCGCGGTGGTTTCGGCACGAAAATCGAAACGGTGGAAGGTAGAGACAGCGAATTAGATGAAAACACTGAACAGTCTGATGACCATCCTGATTCGCAAGCGACCGAACTGAGCCAGAAAGACAGGGATGAGAAATTAAATCATCTACGTGACCTACAACAACAATTAAACGAGCTGCAGGGTGAACGACCGCTGATCTTACCGAGTGTCGATGCCCAGGCGGTCGCGGCCGTGGTCAGTGATTGGACGGGTATACCGGTAGGGCGCATGGTCAAAAATGAAATAGAGGCGGTATTAGGGCTGGCCGAGACACTCAATCAACGTGTGATCGGGCAACGTCATGCCTTGGACATGATCGCAAAACGGGTGCAGACCACACGCGCAAGCCTGGATAACCCCAATAAACCCATCGGTGTATTTTTGCTGTGTGGTCCTTCCGGGGTGGGCAAGACAGAGACCGGCCTGGCCCTGGCCGAGTCACTGTATGGCGGCGAGCAAAATGTCATTACCCTCAACATGAGTGAGTTTCAGGAGGCCCATTCCGTTTCGACCTTAAAGGGATCACCGCCGGGATATGTCGGTTATGGTGAGGGTGGTATATTAACCGAAGCGGTACGCCGCAAACCCTATAGTGTGGTATTGCTCGATGAAGTGGAAAAGGCCCACAGCGATGTACACGAGGTGTTTTTTCAAGTGTTTGACAAGGGCTGGATGGAAGTCGCCGAGGGTCGTTTTATCGACTTCAAAAACACCTTGATACTGCTCACCTCGAACGTCGGTACGGAGCTGATTATGGATATGTGTAAGGACCCCGAGCTTATGCCGTCACCGCAAGGGCTCGCGCAGTCGTTACATGAACCGCTATTAAAAATATTTCCGGCGGCACTATTAGGGCGCTTGGTGGTGATTCCCTATTATCCGCTGAGTGATGAGATGTTGGGTATGATTATTAAACTACAACTCGGTCGTATACAGCAGCGAGTCAAAGACAATCACGATATACCGTTCAGTTTCGAACCTGAAGTCGTAACACAGATTAGTGACCGTTGTACTGAGGTCGAAAGTGGCGCACGCATGATGGACGCGATACTGACCAATGCGTTATTGCCCAGTATCAGTCAGGCATTCTTGACCGGTATGATAGAAGGCAAGGTATTGAGTCGGATTCACGTCAGTATCGTCGACGGAGATTTTCATTATGACTTCGAATAGCCTCTTTTTTGCATATACTTAATATAGGGTGATTAAACATAGATTAAACAGGCGAAATAAATCGCTGTCGTAGTAAGGAGTAAGATATGAACACAATGATGACCATGAGTCCGGCGGAAGAACTCATGAAGCTGTACCAACCCCTCATTAAGGACAATCGCAAACGTTCAAAGCATACCAATAAATCCAAGGACTATTTTTTGTTGGGCATACAAAATATCGGCTCGAAACAGTGTATCGAGGATTTTGCAGAACTTAATCAATTAATGACATTTAAAAGGCAGGCACAGCCTGCAGAAAATAATGACAGCACCATGGTTTTTATGCTGTCTTATTTTTTCCCGAGTTCGATTGCGCGACAAGGTGTCTATGCCCGACAGGAGGTAATCGGTTATAACTTGATGTTGGATCTACTGATCAGCGATTTTCCCGATATGCTTAGCCCGCAGCGCCGAACTCGGGCCGCTGCCCTACAGGCATTGAAGGCTAAACCTAGATTAATCTAGTGCCCATGGCCCTTCCAATGCAGCCAGTGGTATTGCGATAGACTGAAATCGCAGTAAGCGGATTGCATTGCTATTTTTCTGGCTTAGCCAAGGCATAAAACCTTTTGATGAAATCGCCTCTGCGTTGGCATCACTTAAATAGACTTCTGCGCAGGCCTGTAGATGGGTCTCGTTACCCTGTTTATAGACGTGTGCAGGCAAGTCATCGATCGTCATGATATCACCCAGCGACATCTGCCAAGCACGCACGAGAAAGGCTTGCGCAATCAATAATACGCAGCTAAAAGCCGAATTTCCCCATAAGTAGCATTCATGTCTTCTTAAATCGCCCATCTCTGCAAACGGAAACGACTCGATTTCATCGGTGTTTTCACCATAGGGCAGGCGCAACAAGGTACGCGGCAGGCAAAGTCCGATCCAGGGTGCGACCTGGCTACGGCGTAATTTCTGCCACGCGTTTTCGTTTTCAGCGGTGAGTGGCCGCCAGTCTTTCTGAACGCTTAGACTAAACACGGACTCACAAGCCAGCAATGTTGTATCGGCCGCCGCTAGAAGCGGCCCACCGGTATTCGCGGCAATGGTACCCAAGGCTGCCAATACCTGCGCATCCGAGCTATGCGCACTAAATACAAAGTCGACCAACAATAGGGTCCCATTGGCCGATCTGGTCGTCGTTTCGTGCAATGCTGGGTGTGCAGACAGCAAACGACCTAAAGCAGAGTGAGAAAGGTCAGTACCGACCGATAAAAGATCTGCCTCGATCTCTTGTTTGCTTACATCGAGCAGATACAAGCGCAGACGATTACCCACATCAAGTTTGCGAATCAATTGATCGACGCTGCGCCAGCTCGCCTCCAATTGCTGGAACGCCGGGTGATGTAGTATCGATCGCATTTGGTGGCCGATGGCCGCTTCAATGCCGTGTACCAGCTGTTGCTGGCCAGGATCAGGTTCGGGCACGATATGGGGTGTGACGAGGCTCGCGATGAATACAGAGATGCCACTCTGCGTAGTCCGGTCTGGATCGATCGTGGGTTCGTTCGCAGCGGGCTGATTGCTTAATAGTTGCTCGAATAAAGAGGGCTGTTCTATATTGTTATCAGGATTTTTAAGTGCATGTTTATCTGCATCTTTGTCGAGCGAGGCCTGCATCGTAGCACTCGCTCTTCCCGTTTGCGCGAGCCGTGTCAGGGTCTTCGCGGTGCTGGTAAATGTTGCGGGATCTTTTAAATGTCCACGGGTCTGCTCCAGTGCCTGAAACATGGCCAGTCTTTCATATAAGTGGTCGGGGTGGAAATCATCCAAGTGAAAGAATTCAATCTTGGTGGCGGGTTCACTTGCCACACCTAGGGCTAAGTGCAATTGCGGCGCAACTTGACACATCACTTGATCAAATCGTTCTATGTCTATTGCAAATACCTTACGGTCTTGTAACGAGCCGTGATCTTCAAGCCCTCGATTTGCACGACCACTAAAATCTCCCATCACTAGGATTTGCATGGGCCCATCCGGTGTATGAGCTGGGCGCTGGGGTGACGTCGACTGGCCAAAATGAAACTCGAATTCTGATCGCCCCGGCATGCTTTGTGACCTCGCCTATTTTCCAACGTTACTGTGCCAATTTACCTGCAAATTGAAAACCGCTAGTAAGTTATCCTAGCGTAAACTGTCATTGTTCTCCTCTATAAGTAACCATAGCAGCTGATAACGTGACGGCAAAAGCGTTCTGATAAATACTTGATTTACCGTGCAGATTTACAGCAGGAATTAGTGGCGAAACCATAAATATTTGTTACAATTTAGAGAAGAACTATATGTAGATGGGCAGGTTGTAGAAAATCTGTGGTGTGGAGAGATGTAACGCAACCACGCCTTGTTTATTGCCAGGCAATGGATCACTGACTGCTATGCGACAATTTCATACACACAAAGGTTCACCGATTCACTTTTCAGAACCCACTACATTTTCGATGTGGATTTCCACACTGCTCTACATCGTTTTATTCCTGGTATTATTTATCGCACTCTACGTCGTATTCTTCGAAGGTCACAGCACGGTTGTAGCCGCTAATCCGATGATGCCATGGGTCGGTTAACGCAGGCGAATAGAGAAGTTGCGATGCATACTCCCTTGGGTGACGATGTGTTATTGATACAATCTATGACCGGTCGGGAGGAACTCGGAAAACTATTTGAGTATCAAGTCGAAATGACGAGTGAAACCACCGACATCGATTTTAGTGCCCTAGTCGGTGACAATATCACGGTCAGTGTAAAAATGCCGGATGACTCGCTGCGATATTTTAACGGTTATGTGAGTCGTTTTGCGCAGGTCGATGTCAGTGGTCACGACGGTAGTTATCAGGCGACGATGGTACCGTGGTTGTGGTTCTTGACCCGCACCGCCGACTGCCGCATCTTCCAGGAAAAAACCGTACCCGACATCATTGATGAAGTATTTCGTGACGCAGGTTTCTCCGATTTTGAAGCCAAACTCAGTGCAAGTTATCGCCCCCTACGACAGGAATCATGCAGCAGCAAAGAAGGATTCTCAGCTTCGTTTTACCAATCTCTATCACCATCTGACACTAGGTTTACTGACGCAAGCCTATTGGAGCCTCAAGAGACGAGCGG
>JBGMRO010000281.1:0-5608 GCA_048061555.1 Thiohalomonadales bacterium
TTCACAGCGTGTCCTGAATTGACCATGTCAGTCCTATGACCGAGGTCATACGCACTATATTACTGCGTTGTTCCTACAAGTTATTTGTATTGATTTGATTGTAGATAACAAGATCTCTGTGAGATTAATTAAAGTAACAAAGTAGAACTAGTTAAGACGAACCTTGTGTGTAGTGTTTGTCCCAGGTCTTGAAGCGTTTTTTACAATATTTTAACAAGGCTTCGTAACCATCAAAAAACAATTCGAAATCGTCTTCTGCCATGGAGTCGAATTCACACTGGTCATTGTCGTGCTCACGGCATATCATCGGTCGCACATCATAAATGCCGCAACGGCCGTCTTTTTCTAGGTGCATGCAGGTGCGGTTGATTAACAAATACCAACCATCCTCGTCTTTATACGCTTGTATATCCTGGTGCGACGTCTGCCACAGTAGATGATCGAAATCGGTCATGGAGCGTGGGGTGTCGAGTTCCTGGGTGATGTAGGTGCAGCATTTCGAGCCGACACAAAAGCTACATTTGTTCTCTGGAGTGATGGTAACGTTCAGTTTTTTATAATTTTTTGTCATGGTGCGATGTCTATACTCCACAGTTTGAAAATGTCGTCGGGCGAAATTATACCCTGAGATAGCGGATAAAGGACTTTAAAAGCAAAAAACGTGACAATATATTAAGTTTGTTGTGCCCTGGAGAATACAAACGATCAAAATTCTAGCCATTAAGGCCCACACTCGTTAGAATTGCGGATTCGAAAACGATAGCCGAATGATAAACCTAAATTATTCAGTTGGATCTACTGCAGACGCCTAATGCACTGAACCTAAACTATTTTTTTCTGATTTTCGACTCACCCGTAGGGGGACTACGCGATCGCCTAAAATCAGAAAAAAATAGTTTATCTTCAGCACCTTAGTCGCCCTCGCTACGATCCAGCTGATTAATTTAGGATAAAGACTTAGCCGTAATAAGGAAAAGCAATGCCGATCTACGAATATAAATGTGAAGAATGTGGTCATCGTATGGAGGCCATGCAAAAGATGTCAGAGGATGCACTGAAGGACTGTCCGGAATGCGCAGCGCCCAAGCTCAAGAAGCTGATGTCCGCGGTTGCCTTCAGGCTCAAAGGCAGTGGTTGGTACGAGACTGACTTTAAGGCCGGTGACAAGAAAAATCTTGCCAATTCAGATGACGCCGCGCCGAGTAAAAAAGAGGACAAATCGGAAACTAAAAAAGAGGCCAAAAAAGACGGAAAATCCTCAGATAAATCGGCCTCTAAACCTTCAGATACCAGCAAATCGAGCAAAGAAGCACCAAAAACGTCTGCAAAAAAGCCTAAATCAGACAATTAACCGCCATACATGCCGACGGTAATACCTTCTGGTATTCCCTTCGACACTGTAGTTTTTGATAGCAAGCCTTGCAAGCCGTGCGGCCAGCCCGTAATATGCGCGCTTTTACCGTGCAGAATTTACCTCAACCAACCAAAGTAGGATTTACCGCTATGCGTAGTCACTTTTGTGGAGATCTCAGAGAAGACCACATCGGCCAGGAAATCACCTTAATGGGATGGATGCACCGTCGCAGAGACCACGGCGGCGTCATTTTTCTCGATATGCGCGACCGTGCAGGTATCGCCCAGGTGGTCTATGACCCCGATATTGTTGAGGCATTCAAGGTCGCGGAACAAGTCCGCAATGAATTTGTACTACGTATTCGTGGCATTGTGCGGGTCAGACCAGAAGGTACGGAAAACCCGGATATGCCCACTGGCAAGATAGAGATACTCGGCAAAGAGTTAGAAATAATTAATAGCGCTAAGACACCGCCATTTCAACTCGATATCGAAGATGGTGAAGTCTCTGAGGAACTCCGTCTGCGTTATCGTTATATTGATTTACGTCGACCACAGATGCAGCAACGTCTACGTAGCCGTGCGAGCATTGCTAAAATGCTACGAAATTTTCTCGATGACAAGGGTTTTCTGGAAATCGAAACACCCATGTTAACGAAGGCGACCCCAGAGGGCGCCCGCGACTATTTAGTCCCAAGCCGCACACACCCCGGGGAATTTTTTGCCTTACCGCAATCACCACAATTGTTTAAGCAATTATTGATGATGTCAGGGTTGGACCGATATTATCAAATCGTGCGCTGTTTTCGAGACGAGGATCTGCGTGCCGATCGTCAACCTGAGTTTACCCAGCTGGATATAGAGACCAGTTTCCTGCACGAATCAGAACTGATGGTCCTCATGGAGCAAATGCTGGCGGCGCTTTTTCAGCAGGAGTTAAATGTTGAGCTGCCACTGCCCATACCACAGATGAGCCATGCCGAGGCCATGCGACGTTTTGGGTCGGACAAACCCGATTTGCGCAATCCACTGGAATTGATCGATATTGCGGATTTGCTGGACGAGGTAGAGTTTAAGGTTTTCGCCGGTCCAGCCAAGGATCCCGATGGCCGGGTGGCCGCCCTACACGTGCCTAAAGGTTGTGAACTCACCCGCAAGCAAATTGATGACTACACAAAATATGTTGCTATCTATGGGGCCAAGGGTCTTGCCTATATCAAGGTCAACGAGGTCGCAAAGGGTAGGGATGGCCTGCAATCGCCTATATTAAAATTTTTACCCGATAGTGCGATAGAAGGGATATTGTCTCGTACGGCTGCAAAAGATGGAGACTTGATATTTTTTGGCGCGGATAAGGCGAACATTGTGAGTGAGGCACTGGGTGCCTTGCGTCTCAAGATTGGTGCAGACTTGGGACTCAATAGTACGGGCTGGCGACCCTTGTGGGTGGTGGACTTTCCGATGTTTGAATGGGAGCCGCATGAAAAACGCTGGGTCGCCTTACATCATCCATTCACTGCGCCGAGGCAAGAAGATATCGAGAAGTTGACATCGGCGCCTGGCCAGTGCCTGTCGCGGGCCTATGACATGGTATTAAATGGTTCTGAAATTGGTGGCGGTTCACAACGTATCTATCAAGAGGAGATACAATCGCAGGTATTTGCCCTACTGGGGATAGATAAGACCGAGGCCAGAGAAAAATTTGGATTTCTGCTTGATGCACTACATTTTGGTTGTCCACCACACGGCGGTATCGCATTCGGTTTGGATAGACTGGTGATGCTAATGACAGGCGCCCAATCGATCAGGGACGTAATGGCCTTCCCCAAGACTCAGACCGCTAGCTGCATATTGACCTCGGCACCCTCAGCAGTGTCTGAAACGCAACTCAAGGAATTGGCGATTAGGCTACGTAAACCCAAGCAAAATACTGACTAGTGTGCCCATACACAAACGGTTTATTTCTCCAATATCTGCGTTGCGCCTTTTGGTCATGGATGGCCTTATGCTGCGAATGCATGGATGCATTAGAGCAGTCGATCTTGGAGAAATACCCTCGATTGTGGACGGACACTAACTCTTAGCCGCCACAAATGAAGTCCAGTTGCGCAGTGATTCGACGATTTTTTTGTCTTTGGGGGTCTGTGCGATATCTTCGGCCTCAGCGAGTATGGCGGTATATAGTTCTTGTAGCTTGGGTCGATTCGCGCCGGTGATATTACAGCTGGTAAGTCCCACTATTTTTTGCAGATATCTAAGTCGATACTTACTCACCGTTTGTCGGTTTTGATCGCTGATAGACTCTATTCTATATTTGCGGACTTGGCTATCTGAAGGCGCAAGCAGCAGTGTCTGTTGCGTCCAGAAACCGGGTTTATAGATCACCACAAAGAGCTTTTTTTCCGAAATATTGCCATATTCAAAGTATTCCTTCCAAGCAGGTATTTTGAATGCGCCATCATTATCCGTGCGTGTGGTCTCTACGTGGTAGCAAATGGGATCACCATTTTCAGTATCCATATTTTTACCTCGCCACACAGCGGCAATTAATGCGTTGGGTACCGGTTGAGTATTGTCGAGATAGATCACCTGACCGTTGGCCTCAAACCAGTTTTTAAGTGATACGAAGGCACACCCTGTCGATGTTAAGACGATCAATAGTATCAACAAGGTAAAAAACGTCCGTGGTAAGTGTTGAATCATGGCATCCTCTGTATTAAATTCTGTATAAAAAGCAGCACAATTTCTAGTGCAGTGTCCTGAATTGCTTAGCTATTAAGAGAACGGAGACACATGAGTCGCAGCAGAGCTGCCGTTTTTGGGTATTGCTCTTTTTTGGGTGTCGCTCTAATAGCCAATCATTTTATGATACTACACTAGCATTTTTTCGAGTTGTAATATGTCGTCCACTCGTTAACCCTGCTTAATAGGTCGGTAACTGGGCCCCGTTTGTCTCAAATTGAACGCTCGCGAGTCAATTTCGGTGGTGTTACACTTAGCACCACATTATGCAATAGACTCAGCACGATTGAAATGAGGAAAATATGGCCGGACACAGTAAATGGCACAATATACAGCACCGCAAGGGTGCGCAAGACGCCAAAAGGGGTAAGTTATTTACAAAATTGATTAGAGAGATCACCGTTGCTGCCCGTTCCGGTGGTGGCGATGCAGCCGCTAATCCACGCTTACGGGCGGCGGTTGACAAGGCCTTGTCGTCTAATATGACCAAAGATACTATCGATCGGGCTGTAAAAAGAGGCACCGGGGAAGGTGAGCAGGACAATTTTGAAGAGGTCGGCTACGAGGGTTACGGCTGTAATGGTGTGGCGGTCATGGTAGAGTGCCTGACGGATAATCGCAATCGCACAGTAGCCGAGGTGCGACATGCCTTCAATAAACACGGTGGGAATTTGGGTACCAGTGGTTCTGTCGCTTATTTGTTTTCTCGCATGGGCCTACTAAGCTTTCCGATAGGTAGCGATGAGGATACTGTACTAGAGGCCGCTCTGGAGGCCGGTGCAGAAGACGTTGTGGTCAATGCAGACGGCAGCATTGATGTGGTCACCGCTTGGGAGACGTTCTTAGATACTAAGGATGTTATGGCTCAAGCAGGGTTTCAGACTCAAAATGCCGATGTGATTATGCAGGCCTCTACATCGGTCGATCTCAATCTTGAAGATGCGCAAAAAATTATTAGATTAGTCGATGTCTTAGAGGATCTGGATGATGTACAAAATGTACATACCAATGCAGATTTTTCCGATGAGGTCATGGCGCAATTGGCAGAATGAGCGGGAAATTGACCGTATTGATCCAGATGTCCCTATATTTGTGAAAATTCTGGGTATAGATCCCGGTTCCAGGATTACCGGTTACGGTATTATCGAGACCGATGGTAAACGAAATAGCTATATCGCCGGTGGTTGTGTACGCATTACCGGCCCTGAATTAGCGGATAAACTCTCTACTATCTACGCGGGAATAGAACAAATTATCCAGCAATTTCGCCCAGATGAGGTCGCGATAGAGAAGGTCTTTATGCATAAAAACGCCGATTCTGCATTAAAACTAGGCCAGGCCAGGGGGGCGGCGATATGTGCCGTGGCCAATTATGGCCTAAGCGTGGCAGAATATAGTCCCAATATGATCAAAAAGTGCGTGGTTGGCAAAGGCCACGCCGATAAACAGCAGATACAACACATGATCAGGATCTTACTGCATTTGACCGCGACACCCAGTACCGATGCCGCAG
>JBGMRO010000282.1:0-5604 GCA_048061555.1 Thiohalomonadales bacterium
AACGCAGAGATGGCGCTTTACCGAGACTGCCTGAGTAGTTACCCGATTTATTTCATTTTCGAGGCTACGCCCAAGGCGATACCGCCAGAAAGATACCATTTGCCTGCACTTTTTCGGAACATCAGCACCTCTCGTAATTGCACAGATTTTTTTCCTGAAGCGCTTTGATACATCGAAGACTGCAGTATGCGCGCTGAGTTGCGTTTTACGTCGGGCCGAATCCTGGGTTGCTGCAGCGTCAGTACAGGAAAACGATCGAAGGTTATTTTAATATCTTCCAAGACAAGATCACGCCTGATTCCCGCATCAGAATAATCTGAAAATAAAATACTGTCGTACAAATCGAGATCACTATTGGCTACGGCTTGCTGTCGAACCTGCAATACCGCATAAATCGCAGCGATATCGACACTATAATCCTTGCGAGTATCGCAACTCACTAATAAAACTATCGTTATTAGTAGAAATAAGCCTATTCTTAGCTGTGCCGCCATTAGGTATGCACGGTGGGTTATTCTGTACATCATTGTCATAGTACGTATCTGTTTTCGTGTGAGCATCAAGCTGACGATAGTAGCGGATATTTAAGTCCAATACACTGATAAAGATTAGGTTTTTATTGCAACAACTTATATCGTTGATTTTTATATATAATTCTAATTATTGGTCGCTATTCGTACATTTTATTGTATTTACTTCTAAATTTCTTTGATAGTCGTATTGAGTTTTATAGGGCCATTCGTTATAGTCACCTAGACTAACTGAGGGGGCTGCGTTAGCCGCAGGCTTGGGGATATTTTTAACGCACATTAAGTAGACCCACTACAGCTCTTATAAATACAATAAACGCTTTCAGTTGCAGTTTCTTTTTTAAGCTTGCAATGTGAAAATAAGGAGAAGGCTAGTGTTAGAAGATATCGGTATTAATTTCATCGTTCCTTTAACAGTATTCCTATGGATAATCATAGGTTCTATGGTTGTTTCTGGGTATGCCCTAGAAGACGTAGTAAAACGTCGCGACAACAAATAATAGCTAAAATAAAACTGCGAATTTGTTATAAACCCAGCAGCAAGTTGCTGTTGGGTTATAGTGTGATAGTTCCTTTCAAATAGTACTATTTCTGCAATATATTTTTACTTTGAATACGAAGCTTTGAATATAAAGCTCTATCTGCGTGCCCGCGCCGTAATCTCTTCAATATTCATATTAGCGCCCTACAAGAATAAAACCTGCGACAACGGGCTGATTTCCAGCAGTTTCCGCTTGTATTGGTCTCGGGCTTCATTATCTCCTTGTTTAATCGCCAGACGCCACATCTCTCGCAACGTCGCTTCATGATCTGGGTAAATCGCCAGTATACGCTGCAATGCCTCTCGACGAGATATACCGGCCGCAGTCGCTTGCGACAGACTCGCATACATCTTGTCGGCCAGGTCTAAGGCGACCAACCGATCGTTGGGATTCGAACGGTTGGCAAAACGAATCAATCGATAGGCCTCTGGTAGATCGCCGCTAATGCCGGAGATCCAGCTCATAATGGCCAATCCACTTGCAGTATAGTGGGCCTCAAAGATATCTCTGTACTCAGACCCCACATTCAGAGCTAACATTGCGCTGCCGACATCGGGACGACGGTCCATTAACCACAACAGCAAGGGTAGCAAATCCGAATCCTTAGCATAACGTAGACGCGGTAACGAAAACTCTATCACCGGCCGCCATTCGTCTTGAATCGGACCCGGTGAAGATGCGATAGGCCCAAAATATCGCCCTAAGCGAGTCCAAACCCCTTCTCTGCCAACCACTTGCTGTCGTAAGGACTCATCTAGTCGAGCAATATTGCTTAATACGTCATTTGCACCGCCCCACGCATCTTTCGGCCCCACCATGGCCAATTTAAAACCATCGACGAACAATACCGCGCGCGGAAACACATCCTCAAACGTCCTCAATACCACCTGCAGATTCTGTCGATCAAATTGTTGTAACGCTAACCATTGCACAAACAAACCCTGCGGCTGCAAACGAGCCCGCACACGAGTGAATTGTTGCAGACTTAATAATGCACTGCGCCCCACCAGGTCCGGATGGAATAGATCACCGATAATCACATCGAAGGATTCTTGGTGGCGACGTAGGTAGCGCCTGACATCATCTCTCACGATACGCATTTTCTGCGTCACATTTGAATTCACGCTTGAAAAATGGTCTTTTGCTGCAACGATGGCACCTCGAGACAATTCGACCCCGGTCCGCTCTAGATTTGGAAACGGCAAAGAACCCGACGCTGATATCCCGGTGCCAATACCGAGAAACAATACACTTTTTGGTTCTGGGTGTAGCAACAAAGGTAAGCGGGCTTGTTCCAATTGTGAGCTGACCGCAGCGGGTTCTGATGACGCATCTAAACGCTGTAGGTCACCCAACAGTAATCGCTGCCCATCCGCGTTTTGAATGACATGGGTCATCGAAATCGCGTCTTCAAAACGATAAATATCGTGCGTATCCTGCTGCGTAGCAGGCAACAAGACATTGACTGCGGGAAGATTCAGTACCGGCAAGGCAAACAAGACTAATGCAATACTAGCCAAACCATACATTAGGCGATGCTGTTGCGTCACCCAGACAAAACCACAGATCAATAGCAGCACAGAAGCCAACACAATAGTCGCATTTGAACCCAACCAGGGCATAAATACGAACCCAGACAACATAGCCCCGCTAGCTGCACCGATAGCATTGCTGCCGTAAAGACGTGCCGCAGTGATACCGGTCGTTTCTGAAAGATAGACATTTAGCAACGGAAACCAGGCGCCAAACAGCAACGTCGTAGGCAAGGTCAATAACCCGATGGCCAATCCCTGCATTAGCAAGGCGGAGATAAGCGATGAGAACGAAGCGTTCGCCGACCAAGCGGCTAACGTCGCCAAGCCCCACAAGCTCAATAATGCAGACAATGCCGCTAGTATTGGAAACAAAACGAGCCAACGAGGATTATGCAGACGTCTCCCCCAAAGGCTACCGAACGCTATGCCTACCAGAAAAACGGCAAGTATGATCGCCATGACATATTCTGTACGTAGCAAAATCATACCAAACAATCGCGTCCAGGAGATCTCCAAGGTTAATGCTGCCAGCCCGATACCGGCATAGGCCCAATACGAGCGAATCTCAATACTGCTAAATAATCCCGGCTTATTTTGCAGCGATTGCACGCCTTGCAAATTAATTTTTAGTTTGGTTTCGAGTTCTGATTCTTCAGATAACTTGGCATTATGCGTCCCATTTTTCGCCCGAGTACGGAAGAACAAAATAAGCGCAAAAATGGCGATAACGAAACCCAAGGTCGCCACCCATAAGACACTGCGGGTCCAACCCAAGAGCGGAAGTAACAATAGGGGTAATAGCGCCCCCACAGCGCCACCGAAAGTATTTATCCCGTACAGGGTCGCCGGTCTTATTGATGTTTTGCGAAGCGCACGTAATACCAAAGGAAATGTCGCACCGAGTGCGCAGGCCGGAAAAAACAATAACAACAAAACACCACTTACCTGATAAAAATACCACATCGTCAAGCTGATATCGGCGCCAAACTGAGCGATGATGCCATCGACTAGCGTCATAATCGCGGGAAGAAATAAGGCAAATACGGCAACAGATGCCTCTAAACCCGCAAACCATAACAACGCCATTGATGTGCGCATTCGCGCCATGGATAAACTTCCTATACCCAGGCCTAGCATAAATGCGGCCACCGTGACGATGACACCGAAAATACTGACACCAAACTGTAGTGACAACATGCGCGCCCAAAGAACTTCGTAACTTAGCGCAGTGATACCAGAGAAAAAATATAATGTGACGACGACATAAGCATACGAAGTCGTTTGGGATCGCATACCTGGTCGGACGCCAGGCACACTCATACAGGGGTAAACAATATTAGAATGGAAAGAACCATACGACCGCTACAACCGCATGAGCAGTTGCAAGAAAAACCGTGACCCCAGCACAGATCATATGAGGAACAAAGACATCTTTACCAAATAGCGCCATAGACAAACCAAAGTAGGCGGTGGTAAAAACGAATATCAATAACAGCAAACCCATAAAAAAAAGTAACTGATGCCGAAAAGCGTCGTCTACGGTGGACTTAGCGACTTCTGTTTCTATGGCAGCAGCATTAAACTCGCTCATCACCGAAGACGGCCCACCCTTCGAATCCTCTGCAAGCGCCGAACTGGGGAAAACGATGAACAAACACAAAAGCACACTGACGGTAATTGTAAGGTAAAACCTAGGCCTAAATGCCATAATATTAATCAATTATAATCGCCCTCATAACTATCGATGTTCGCGTGCTATATTATTAAAAAAGAATTAAAAATCAAGAGTTATTGTCTTGTTGCTTGCGCAATTTGACATGATGATTAGGCGAAGGTTTACCCGCATACTTCCAGTACAGAAATGCCATCAGCACTACCGGTATCAACACCATAGGTAACAAGAAAATGAATATCGCCCAAGGTGTATCAATGGTCACATGCAGCCAGCGATAACTATCTCCCGCTAAAACGAAGCTAGAATAGCCCATCAATATTAATAACGATAAGATACGTATTGTTTTCATAACCCCCCCGATAATTTACCGGTTAAACGACCATCTATTTTTTAACCTGTTGCTCAATGTCCCGTACCGTACGAAAACCGAAAAAATCAGAAGCGGCGTTTGGCCAGGCATAATTACGGTGATAAGTGGAATTTGAAAACGGGTCGCTCTTCCAAGACCCTCCTCGCATGACCTTGTAACGCTTTTCCGTTGCTACAAAATCCGCCACCCGCATCGAACGTTCTGCCCCGGTAGCAGGTATCTGGGCTTCCTTCGCTTGAAAGGTTCTCGTATTGGCATTTGTACCTTGATACGGTAAGAAATTACTATCCGTCCATTCGCTGACATTGCCTGCCATGTCATAGATACCATAGGGGCTAACACCCCTTTTATAACTGCCGACCTTAGTCGTTGAACCCACGGTGTAGTAGGTATTTAATCGTGTTGGATCCATTTTTTCACCCCACGGCCAGCGACGACCATCCTTTCCGCGTGCGGCTTTCTCCCACTCCTGCTCGGTTGGCAAACGTTTGCCGGCCCACTCTGCATATTTCTGAGCATTAAAATAGGATACCATGGTCACGGGGTGTAATTCTTTGCCGGGCGGTATATGCCCACCTTTCCAGTCCAACGGCGGTATATACTCGGTTGCCGCAACAAAACGCGCATATTCCGCATTTGTTACCGGGTATTTGTCAATCCTATAGGCCCTTAGCTGTACAGTATGGGCCGGCTTGTTATGGTCGTCTGTCTTTTTATTGTCACTGCCTTGAATAAATTCTCCAGCGGGTATCTCGATCATGACAGCGAGTTGGCGCCATTGTTCTTGTGTCAGCAGGGCCTCTGCTTCATCCTTAGTATAACTTTTATTTTCAGTCAGATTATATTCGTGCTCGGTATGCCGAAAAATCTCTTCTCCTGCGCCACGAATATGTTTTTCTTCATCTTTCAGGTCAATTCCCGCTAGCGATCGCATTTGATTCATGCGATTCAT
>JBGMRO010000283.1:0-5595 GCA_048061555.1 Thiohalomonadales bacterium
TTGCAAATTTAGAAAGACTTATCTTAAGATACTAATATGTGAGCATTTAAAAATTCGACACAACGCGGATATTGGAGAAATAGACCGTTTGTGGATGGGCACTAGTTAGAGGCACAGCATAGAAAAATCATATACATGATTCAATGAGAATGATGTAAAATATTGTAACGCAAATGTAGCTATTGTCCCGTTAACGGTTGCGTTTTTGGTAGAAACCTGGGCTGTGTATATCGTTCAAGCATATGCCAGCGTCGCCTGACATGGAATCGCCTGAATCGTATACGCCGTCTGGGTTTCTGATTCCTCTGCAAATAGTTAACGGGACAGCAGTGAAATGTCATATATTAATGATTTTTCTAACGTATTAAGGGGTCGTGTATTGAACTGGTTGTTGCTATTTTTTAACTATGCTTTACGTAAGCTGGATTAATCGCCGTTCCTAAAATTCTGTTTCAATACCCACCTCCTTCAATTTGTTTGACTATCCCTCCAAGAAGACATCGCTCCGATTTAGCAGTCCCATACCACACTCAAACCCATCAATGATCTACAATTGACCTCAACGATTGCCCTATACTATGCAGAACAAGAATGAACAACTATGGCACAATTAACTACAATTCCATCAGTGCGCTACAATTTTGCTCGTATAATAACCAGATGTGATCAAAGCCGCTATATCATGCAGAGTTGTCGCAAGAACGATCTGGTTTTCGGGTAGTGAGCGGATTTATGGGTAAGTATATTACTAAGAGTGAAATAGCCAACGCGAATAGTAACGGTACTCAAAAGGAAGCTCTTGAATGATACCCGATTATCAAAAGCTTGCTAATTTGATGATCAAATATAATGTCGGTTGCCGGGATGAAGAGATACTACATCTAAAAAAAGTAGACTAAAAAATTTTGAATTAGATTATCGATACTCACTCTACAGGTTAGGATATGATAGGATGCCAATGAAATTAATATAGAATATGCTAGCCAATTATCTCAAAAGCCTTAGTCAACCTTATTTCGCTAAGATACGAGATGGGCGTATAGCGCAATTCCCTCAATGACATTCTTAAGCTCACCGAAAAACTGGCCACATGATCCATTATCGTAAAACAGCACAGGACGAGTTGGAGTTAATACTGGATCAAGGGGAAGGTTACAGCCTGGAATTTAAACAAAGCATAAACTCTGACCTACCCAAGGAACTGGTAGCCTTGGCCAATGCCTCCGGCGGGCGCATTCTTATAGGAGTAAACGACCAGAATCAAATCGTCGGTTGCGATACCTCGAATAAAAGCGTATCAAAAATAGAAGACATGGCAGCAGCCTGCGATCCACCCGTGGTGATAGGCATCGAAAAATTAATGCCGCACAATTTATTGGTCATACATGTACCAGAGGGAGCCAATCGCCCGCACAGGTGCAATAAGGGTTTTTACCTTCGTAACGGTGCCAATTCACAAAAAATGCGTACCAGCGATATAACGGAATTTATCCAGGCAGAAGGTAATGTTCGTTTTGATCAACAATTGCGCCTGGATATCGACTGGCAGCAGGCATTGGATCAGAATCGACTAAAACACTTTTTAGAATTGGCAAAGATTAGCCATCGCACGGATAACGAAAAATTATTATTAAACCTCGGCGCAGGTGACTACAAAGACGGCAAGTTCTACCTGAATCAAACCGGGGTATTATTTTTTGCGAAAGAGCCGACGTATCGCCTGTTTCATGTCAGTGTGGTCTGTGTCTTATTCAAAGGTACTGGTAAGGCCTACATTCTGGATCGCAAGGAATGCACCGGTAGTATCATAGAAAACATCGAACAGGCGCTGCTTTACTTGCGTCAGCACTTGCAACTACGATGGATAATTAGCAACGAAAGTACTCGTCGCAAAGAAGTTCTGGAATTGCCGCCGGCTGCCCTGCGAGAGGCTATGGTCAATGCGCTATGCCATAGGGACTACCTGCAAGAAGGTGCACAGGTTACCGTAGAGATCTTCGATGACCGGGTTGAAATCTATAACCCCGGTGGCCTCGCCAAGGGCCTCATACCGGAAGAATTCGGCACTCGCAGCGTATGCCGCAATCCCCTGATAGCCAGCTTGTTATTACGTTGTAACTACATAGAAAAGTTGGGCACCGGTATCGAGCGTATCCGTAGCGCTTTAAAACAAGCTGATTGCGCAGATGTCGATGTTCGTTTTAACACCATGTTTACTCTGGAGTTTTCACGTCCAACCTATCATGCTAATAAGCAGCACGGTATGCCTGCAGAAACGCCGGTGAAAACGCCGGTGAAAACGCCGGTGAAAACGCCAGAATTAATCTTGAAGACACTAAATGAAAATCCCTACCTGACACTGGTACAAGTCGCAGAGTTAATAGATAAATCACTCAGCGCTGTCGAAAGAGCCAGTGCCAAATTAACAAAAGAAGGGAAGTTGTATTATTTCGGTCCTCAAAAAGGTGGCCATTGGCAAGTCATAGATACAAACGAGAACGAATAATAATACTACTCATTAGCACAGCGCAAAAAAGAGATAAACCATGTTACAAAACAACATATCCCTAAAAAGCAAAGTTATCAACCCTTCACAATATTCAGTTAAGTGGCTCATAATGGGCGATACCCGTTAATACTATTCATAATTTGATATCTAAATATGCGCTATAAAAAAATTCTTATTTACACACTAATACTCTTTGTTGTCATACCCGGAATCGGTATAGGAAGTATTCTTGCGTATAATTACTTCAATTATCCTCGTCAATTGGCAATAACGACACTAGACATGGATAATGATTCAGCGGAAGTACGCAAACAACAGGCTCAATTTTGGATCGGCGACATCGGTCCAGTAGGTTATGGTAAAAAGCAGTACCCCTTCATTTGTACGGTAATAAAATTTGGTTTAGGTCAGCCTATTATTGATTCTGAAAAACCGGGTGGATATGCTGTATTTCCTGAGTTTTTGGGTTATCCGCTGATGATGTTAGATCCGATTGGTTATAGCAATAATTGCAGTATTGCGACGCGGGTAGACTATTTTTATTTTAGCAAGAAACAGCAAAAATTTATTGCGATGTTGAGTGCGGCCGATCGAAATACGGATATAGAATATATTGAGCTGGAGGCGGACGCCACTACCGACAGTGAACCATCCAAAATACCATTTATCGTCCGCTTGGAACGAGGTACGATCAACCGTTTTATCTATGGAATAGCGATGCTTGCACCCTATGCCGAATCACTCGAAAACGCCTCCACACTCAATAACACCGCCTGGAACAAAAAGTTGGTTTACAAGTTTCAGGGTGGTATTGGTATCGGACGATATCAGGGTGGTTTTAGTTTAAACAAGCGACAGGCCTTGCACTATGCGTCATTGAAGCGTGGTTATGCGGTGGCTTATTCATCGGGTACACGCACGGCGACGCATTATGACCTCAATCGCGCCGAAAAAACTGCCTTGATGGTGAAGCAACATTTCATAGAGACCTATGGTACACCGATGTATACCGTGGGCGTAGGTGCATCGGGTGGTGGAATTCAACAATATATTATTGCCCAAAATAATAAACATATCATCGATGCTGCGATACCGCAGGCATCGTTTCCCGATATGATTACCGAATCCATGTCTGTGGCCGATTGCGAGCTATTAGAACGTTTTTTTGATAGTGAATATGAAAACAATACGCAATCATACTGGGGAAATTGGTTAAACCGTCAAAAGGTACAGGGCGTGACAGCCAATCAAACCGCTGTGGTAGAAAAGTGGCAACGTTCACCTGCACCCAAGCCCGGAGGTAGTGAATGCATGTCGGGGTGGCGAGGGACGTTTCCGAATATTTTTAATCCTCAATGGACACACCCACTCTATAAAAAGGTGCTGGAGATGTTTAAATTTCCCGAACATACCTTTGAGCAAGTTAAATGGACACATTGGAACGATTTATTCGAAATCTACCCAGTAGATGCCAATGGCTATGCCGCCAATAGTTGGGACAATATTGGTATACAATATGGGTTGTTGGCATTAAGGCGTGGTGACATATCTAAACAACAATTCTTGGATCTAAATGCCTGTGTAGGAGGTTGGAAACAGCCCGCTGAAATGCGCAAGGGAGATTATCCCTGGGATCAGGAGGCGAGTCAAAATCAATTTGATACCTGGGACCAGGCGAATATGAACCTCAGTAAAGATTGTAAGGCAGGTAATCCAGCGCCACGTACCCGGGGTTCGAGTCTCTCAGTGAAGCTTGCGCATCAATCTGGACACGTCTTTAGAGGCGATATTGACATCCCGGTTATTGATATACGTTGGTATCTCGAACCGATACTGAATATACATCATCTGCGCGGTTCGTTTTCGACGCGTGCCAGAATACAGGCATATAAAGGAAACTACCAGAATCAAGTGATTTGGGTAAGCGCGTGTAGCGACCTTAACGTCACGACGTTAAAGTCCTCATGCAGCTACGAATCCACGGCAGATGCGTTGGATGTTATGGATGACTGGATGCAGCGACAACGTAAAAACCCCACGGGTAGTATTGTACAAAATCGGCCCGCTAAAGCCACTGATACCTGTGCTGCCGCCGATGGCAGCGTATTGTATTCCGGTGTGGACGCATGGGATGGAATACTGAATAAAAAACCGCAAGGACCTTGCAGTCAACGGTTTAAGATCTACACGTCATCACGTATGGAGGCCGGTGAAGATATCAAGGGGTTGATATTTCAATGCGCACTAATCCCTATCGAACGTTTTGTCAAAGAATACGGGTATAAGACCGATTTTAACTCACAAGAACTTGCGCGAATGCGGCGCATATTCCCTGAGGGCGTGTGCGACTATAATAAACCCGATCGGGGTTTGTCTGGCTTTGCGGGTTAGAAGGCTACACGGATAAATTTGATAATGACAACGTAGGCGGTAATTTACAGGGTATCCGAAAACGCAATAGCACTATTTATAGTTACGTATTATAGTCACGTATTGATCGCATATAATCCGTAAGGGTAAATCCCACTTTGTTTGGGTAGCTATCTTGTGTAACAATTCTTTCCATTCTATCTAAACGGAAGTTCCGAAATGCTTGGCGCAATTCGCACCATGCCGCCAATGTCCACACCGAACCCCAAAAAAATAGACCGAGGGGCCAGACGGTGCGGCTCGACTCGTTTTCGTCTGAACGAGTATAATCAAAGAAAATTTTTTGCCGTTGTTCGATCGCCTGTCGTACATCACCCAGTATTAGCGAGACTTCCGCAGAAATACGCGAAAATGGTGAAAACATATAGTTTTCATTTTCTTCAAGTTTGAGCCTGTCAGGTAATACAACTTCTATTTTAGTTAATGCTTGATTTGCC
Organism: Thiohalomonadales bacterium; assembly: GCA_048061555.1. Taxonomy (GTDB): domain Bacteria; phylum Pseudomonadota; class Gammaproteobacteria; order SZUA-152; family SZUA-152; genus JBGMRO01. Next base: position 5,377 of record JBGMRO010000283.1, read on the forward strand.
GCCGCGGCCAACTTTGAGTCGGAGCAGCTGTTTACTAATCTTGCACCAAGAATAAGGGCAGATAATTCTTGTTTGGTAAACATTAGCGGTGGTAAGTCGAAGCCTTTACGTAGGATATAACCGATGCCTGCTTCACCCTCTATCGGTACGCCCGAGCTAATTAAGTCTTGAATGTCTCTGTATATGGTACGTACCGACACCTCCAAGGCCGTTGCCAGG
>JBGMRO010000284.1:0-5579 GCA_048061555.1 Thiohalomonadales bacterium
TTCTTCGCTGGCACCCATCACCTCGGGCAAGCGGCCAAGATATTTGGCCAAGTTACGGGCAGTGGTCTCGCCGACCTCGGGTATACCCAAGGCATAGATAAAACGGGCCAGTGTGGTTGACTTACTCTTTTCCAAGGCCTCGATAATATTCTGTGCGGAGGTCTCGGCCATGCGCTCCAGGCCCGCTAACTGTTTCTTTTCGAGTCGATACATGTCGGCGACATTGGCTATTAGACCTTTATCCACTAATTGCTCTACCAATTTGTCACCCATGCCATCGACATCCATGGCACGACGAGAGTTAAAGTGTTTTATGGCCTGCTTGCGCTGTGCCGGACAAGCCAAACCACCGGTGCAACGATGGGCGACCTGCCCTGCTAACTGTTCGACCAGTGACTGACACTCAGGACATTTTTTGGGCATTTTGAAACGTCTTGGGCGACCTTTACGTCTTTCTAGTACGACACCGGCAATCTTGGGGATGACGTCGCCTGCCCGATAGACTGTGACGACATCCCCGACACGAATATCCATGCGATCTATTTCGTCCTGATTGTGCAGGGTCGCATTCGTCACTGTGACACCCCCGACCACGACCGGCTCCAATCGTGCCACCGGTGTCAGGATGCCCGTGCGGCCAACTTGTACATCTATTCCGTGCAATTGGGTGAGGGCCTCCTGCGCGGGAAATTTATGCGCTATGGCCCAACGCGGTGCTCGCGATACAAAACCAACGACTTCCTGTTGCGCTAAATCATCTAATTTATACACCACGCCATCGATGTCGTAATCCAGTAGTGCGCGTTGCTGTGACATCTCTTGGTAATATTCTAGACAGCCTGCAATGCCCGTAACTCGCTGCACTTGGGCAGACACAGGTAGCTGCCAGGACTTTAATAGCTGCAGTAAATCATAATGTTGAGCCACTTTGTCGGCATCGGGAATCTGTGCCACTGCATAACAGGCGATTAACAAGGGGCGGCTCGCCGTTATACTGGAGTCTAATAGGCGCAGGCTGCCCGCCGCAGCGTTACGTGGATTGGCAAATACTTTTTCTCCAGCCAACTGTTGCCGCTTATTTAGCTGCTTGAAACCCGACTTCGACATGAAGATTTCCGCTCGTACCTCTAACAAGGAGGGTACCCCTTTGCCTTGTAGGCGCAACGGTACAGATTTTATGGTGCGCACATTACGGGTCACGTCTTCCCCGGTACTACCATCACCGCGTGTCAATGCCTGTACTAAGCCACCGTCTTGGTAGGTCAGGCTAATCGCAAGACCGTCTAGTTTAGGTTCAGCGGTAAAGACTAAATCATCGCTAATGTGCAGCAAGGCGGACAGGCGTTTGGCAAATTGATGCAGTTCATCTTCCTCGAAGGCATTATTGAGCGATAACATAGGCACACGATGCGCAACTTGCGTAAACACCTTTAAGGGGGGTGCACCGATGCGTTGTGTTGGAGAACCCTCATGACACAGCGCCGGAAAGCGCGCCTCTAAGTCCTGCAATTCACGAAACAAACGGTCATATTCGCTATCGGGTACCGTGGGTGCATCGAGGACATGATATTGATGATTATAACGATGCAGTAAATTAGCTAATTCATCGGCGCGCTTCTTTTCCTGCGCAGATAAGGTCATGGTCACCATAAAACTAACAACCCACCTTATCCGCTAGCGCCTCGGTAAAACCAAAGTCTTTCATGTCTTTGATACGTTGTGGATACAATATTCCGAGCAAATGATCGACTTCGTGTTGCACCACGCGGGCGTGGAATCCTTCGACCTCTCGCTCTATTTTTGCCCCGCTCTGGTCGTACCCGCTATATTGAATATGTTCATAACGTGATACCAACCCGCGCATGCCCGGCACACTCAAACAACCCTCCCAACCGTCGCTCATTTTATTGGATAAGGGTGTAATTTTTGGGTTAATGAGTATCGTAAAGGGGATGCTTTCTTCATCCGGATAACGGGGGTTTTCAACCAATTCAAACATGACCACCTGCCACAACACGCCTAATTGTGGCGCAGCAATGCCAGCGCCATCTTCGTCGAGCATGGTCTCTCTCATGTCTTGGATCAGCGAAAACAGCTCTGGTGTGTTAAACTGAGGCACAGGGTGGCTTTGTTCCAGGAGTATCGGATGCCCCATACGTAATACTTTTCGTATAGTCACTAGGAATCTTCTATAGTTGGGTAAAATTTATACAATTGCTTGCGGCGCATCTACAAGCTATTTTTTAACTCACCCTCTAAACTTAAATTTTGTCACGGCGAGTTAGATGGGCCACAACCTCGTCGATAATCGAATAATTTAATAGCACAAGTAAAGGGAAATATCATTGAGTTATCGTGACCGTATTTTACCATCAAGCCTCGTTTTATTGATACTAACCACATTAGTTTCTAGCCTGTTTTCTACCACTAGCAGCGCTGCTAACCGCCGCTCCCCCGATGAATTACCTTGGTATGAGATCGAAATACTCATATTTGCGAATAAAGAACAAAAAGGATTAGACACCGAAACCTGGCCGGAGAATACCCCCGACATTAATTATAATCATGTCATTAATTTGCGTTTTCCATCAAGAAATCGCGGTATCGACAGGCAATTTGATACAAACCCCGCCACTGGCTCGCAGAATTTCAATGATCCTAATGCCCCACTTGGGCTAGACGATAACATGAACAGTAGCGATGTCGGATTACCCGAGGCATTTGCCTATATCGACCGATCTACATTCAGATTATCGGCAATACGCGCAAGATTAGATAAGTCTGCAAAGTTTGAACCCTTGTTACACCTTGGCTGGCGGCAACCGACTGCAAAACCTAAAAAGGCGCTACCTGTCTATATATATTTTGCAATGGATAACCCAAATTACCAAAGTGCCCTGGGGCCTCCAATGACCGACCCAAACAGAATCGGCTTTTCTCAGGTGGAGCAGGGTTACACTTACCCTATCGGCCCAAAAAATTCTCGCCTCTATGGTGTTGTGACATTGAGTGTATCTCGTTATTTACACGTAAAAACGGACCTTCATTATCGCGCACCGGTACTCCAGCAAGAATATATATTAGAACAACCCACTAGTGGTTTCTTTGAGTCCAACGCCGAACCGATAGAACGCTTGATCGAACGTGATGTATTACTGGACTTTACCATGATCGAGAGTCGGCGCATGCGTAGCAAAGAAATCCATTACTTTGACCATCCCATGTTTGGCCTTATCGTGCTCGTGACGCCGGTAGATGTGACGGGAGATTCATAAAAAAGGTGGCGGTAAGGCGTGCGGCTAACTTAAACTCAGTAAATAGCTGGCTGCGCCACTATTATTCTTTTGCTCAAATCAGGGCTTCTCAAATCAGAGTCGTTCGGGACAAATAGGAATAGGCATTATAGTTTTTTTACCAGCTTATCAAGTATCTTAGCCACGGCGTCGGTGCCCTTCTTGAGATACTTTTCGATATCTTGCAACAAAATACCCCCATCACCTCGACCGGCCGCGCGATTGGCTACCACCGCGCAGGTTGCGTATTCTAGCCCTAATTCGCGTGCCAACGCCGTTTCCGGCATACCCGTCATTCCCACTAAATCACAACCGTCTCGTTCCATACGGTTAATTTCTGCGGCAGTTTCTAGTCGTGGACCTTGTGTCGCTCCATACACCCCACTATTACCCGTTTTCACACCAGCCGCTACGGCCGCTTCGATGATGAGTCGGCGTAGATCGGTGCTATATGGGTCGGTAAAATCGATATGGGTCACACGTTGCAGACCTTCTTCAAAGTAGGTATGGATTCGTGACCAGGTATAATCGATTATTTGATCAGGAATGACGATATCACCTGGGCTATAGGCCTTATTAATACTACCGACAGCGGCGACGGCAATGACCTTCTTGGCCCCCGCCTCCTTAAGCGCCCACATATTGGCGCGGTAATTTATTTTATGCGGTGGGATGGTATGCCCATATCCATGACGTGGCAAAAACATCACATTCTTACCAAACAAGACACCATGTGTGACCGGTCCTGAAGGGGCGCCATAGTGCGTATGGACAATGATTCGCTCCGTGATCTGCAAATCTGCTAACGCAGTCAAACCTGTACCGCCGACGATGGCCAAATCAGTGATCAATATACTCTCCCAACTCTACCCCCTAATTTTTTCAATCATATAGCGCGGAAAATGGCATAAACCCATCTGAAAATTACAGCTTGCGGGTGTGGTTCAAGTGCCTTTTACGGCAAAAATACCTTCAGCATTACGCAGATAACCCTTGTAATCCATGCCATATCCGAACACATAACGATCTTCCACCTCTACGCCAACAAAGTCTGGCGCCGGCCCCTGTTTTCGGTCGTGATTTTTGTTCACCAAGACCGCAGTTGTAATACCGGCGGGATCTTGACCTTTGATATACGCTACAATCTTGTTAAGGGTAATGCCTTCATCAAAGATATCGTCGACAATAATTATCTGTCTCTGCTTCAAGTCTATACTCGGTTTACTGATCCACTTTAACTCATCGCCGGTGGTCTTGCCTCGGTAACGTGTAGCATGAATATAGTCGTATTGTAAGGGAAAATTTAGACGTAGGATCAATTGTGCGGTGGTGATAAGGCCACCGTTCAGCACACACAAAAACAAAGGATTCTTGCTCGCGAACTGCGCGGTTAGGGCATGCGCCATGGTATCTAACACTCGCTCAATGGCCGCCTTGTCGTAACAACACTCCGCCTCGGATTGAACGATGCGGGCCTCTTCTACTGTGCATGCCATACAAAACCTTACCGTAATATGTATTGATATTTAGTAACTACTCACCCTACTGAGCGCTTTCTCGTGCCTACGTAGTAGCGCTTTGGAACGAGGGAACGGTATCCGGGGCTGAAGCCCCAGCTCCAGATCCAGACCCAGCTCAGTTTGCGGATATTCAGTTTTATGCAAACTCCCTCCCTTTTTGGAGGTGAGGCTTTAGCCTCGCGCTGTTTCTACCGTTACCGCACCCTGGCCAGAAGAAATATCCTCGTTTATGGACGGGCACTAATTAATAAGTAAAAGTCACGGTATCATCATCCATTGCTTCACTAATAACATAGGCGCCACCCACGGTTTCAGATATCTCAGGGATTAAATCGGTCCCCCAAAGTTCGATGGTCGGTGTACATACCTTGAACTTTGCACCGGCTTCATAAGCATCACGCATAATTTGGTACACTGTACGCCCACCCTCTTGCACATACAATTTTTCCGCAACACCCCGCTTGGCTAATTCTCCTGACAGTCCGGTAAGAATGATTTCTACCTCATATTCCATAGCGGCGGCCACTGTTGCTTGGAAGAACGGCGCACCCAGCTCAGCGCCATTTCTGGGATCTGTATTGACCATAATAATTAAAAGCTTGTCTGCCATGATTAGAACTCCGCAGTACTCATCAGTCTAAAAAAATGGTTCGACGGGAGCTGCATAAGACCCATGCTTATGTGCTTCTCTGCGGAATTGTGCTCGGCATCGGTATTCCCATGGGCTCGGGCAGGTGTACCGTAGAGGTCGGAAATGCGACTTCCG
>JBGMRO010000285.1:0-5570 GCA_048061555.1 Thiohalomonadales bacterium
TGTAAGGGTATCTGGATTCCGGCATTCGCCGGAATGACGAGTTTGTGGGACAGTAGTGAGTCTGACCCCATTGAACAAATAACCGTGGTCTGTCCCCGGTTATTCCCTTTAATTAGTTAAACGTTACAATACCACCCCATGCTTCAATTCAATGACATTTCCCTAAGACGTGGCCATAAGCTGCTGTTTGAAAAAACCAGCTTTCAGGTATACCCCGGCCATAAAGTAGGCATTACCGGTGCCAACGGAACCGGGAAATCCAGCCTGTTCGCCCTAATACTGGATGAATTGCATAACGACAGCGGCGATTTCTTTTGTCCAAAAGACTGGGTTATTGCGCACGTCGCCCAGGAAACGCCTGAAGATACTCGTGCCGCCATTGAATATGTACTCGATGGTGACGCTGAACTGCGTGAAATTGAACATGCATTAACAGAGGCCGAAGCCAGTGATGATGGTCTTCAGTTGGCCGCGTTACATACCCGGTTCGACAACATTAACGGCTACACCGCTAGAAGTAGAGCAGGACAGTTATTGTATGGTCTCGGTTTTAAAGCTGGCGACGAAAACCAGCCGGTCAACGAATTCTCAGGCGGCTGGCGTATGCGCCTCAACCTGGCCAGAGCGCTCATGTGTCGGTCGGATCTGTTATTACTGGATGAACCGACCAACCACCTGGACCTGGATGCTGTCATCTGGCTGGAAAGCTGGCTACGCGCCTATGAAGGCACTCTATTATTGATTTCACACGACCGCGATTTTCTGAATAGTGTCGCCAGCCACATTGCACATATCGAGCACAAACAGGTCACACTCTATACCGGAAACTACACAGCATTTGAACGCATTCGCGCAGAACGGCTTGCTAACCAACAGGCCCAATACAGGAAACAACAAAGGGAAATCAAACATATCCAGTCTTATGTTGAACGCTTTCGTGCAAAAGCAACCAAAGCCCGACAGGCACAGAGCCGATTAAAAGCACTGGAACGTATGGAAACAATTGCAGCTGCGCATGTCGATTCACCTTTTCACTTTTCATTACAAAAACCTGAAAAATTGCCGCACACGTTAGTAAAGCTTGAAGAGGTATCTGCCGGTTACAACGAGACAACCGTCATAGCCAATGTCGACCTGGCACTCATACCCGGTGATCGCATTGGTTTGCTTGGCCCTAATGGTGCAGGTAAATCCACCCTGATCAAATTACTCGCTGGAGCCATAAAATCCCAAAATGGTGAGTTAAAGTTTGCCAGGGAAACAAACATAGGCTATTTCGCCCAGCACCAGATAGAGCAATTACATCCGGAACACACACCGCTGGAACACCTGCAACAAATTGATCCACAGGCGCGCGAGGCAGAACTTAGAAATCATCTGGGTGGCTTCGGCTTTTCCAATGACATGGCACTCAACCCTGTTGCCCCGTTATCAGGTGGAGAGAAGTCCCGCCTGGTTCTATCCATGCTGATTTACCAACGGCCCAACTTATTATTGCTGGACGAACCGACTAATCATCTTGATCTTGAAATGCGACAGGCACTGGCAATGGCGCTACAGGATTTCACGGGCGCCATGGTTATCGTATCGCACGACCGCCACCTGTTACGGCTCACCTGCGATCGCATGTTGTTAGTACACGACCATCGTGTTGATGATTTCCCTGAAAGCCTGGACGATTACCCGAAATGGCTGAACGAACAGAACAAACAATCCAAAACCACACTTAAAGAAATCAATACCGAAAATAACACTGCTTCTAATAGTGCAGCATCCAAAAAAGATAAAAAACGTATGGAAGCTGAGCAGCGCCAGAAACTGCAGCCCTTGCGTAAAAAAATAAAAAGTGCAGAAAAAAAGCTTGATGAACTGCATACAAAAAAGTTAGAGCTCGAAAAGGTATTAGCTAGTTCTGAAATCTATAGCGAAGAAAACAAACAAAAACTACAAGCCTGCTTGCTTGAAAAAGCTGACACAGACAAACAGTGTGACGCGGTAGAAACTGACTGGATAAATGCTTGTGAAGTATTAGAGAATATAGACAAAGATTTCGGGTAAGCATGCTTTGCATTAATACAAAATCAATCGAGTCTGACCCTCGCCTGCGGGTGCGTGTTAGCCGCAAATAGATTGTGCGAAGCACACATCACCGATTAATACACTTAAATCATTATTAAAGGGGTCTGCCCCCTTTAATTCAGGAATTAAGTATACTGCCCCCGGTATTCCTCTTTAATTTAACGCAGAATAGGAAAAGATATGAACCATTTCAAATATATCGGTGTCGGGTTGTGTACTGCCTTGTTCATTGGTGGCTGTGCAACTGAGACCAGTCAGCCAACAAGATTCCTCGGTGACTACAGCAACCTCGAGCTGGTGAAGAATAAAGATGGCACAGAAACCCGTCGCTGGTTCAGTCCCAAAATCAGGAAGGGTCAATATCCAAAACTAATTGTGGTGCCAGTCGCATTCTATCCTAAACCAAAGTCCACGGAACAAATACCGGTTGAGACACTCCAGGGAATTCGCAGCTATACCACTGAGGCGCTACAGCGTGAACTCAGCAAATCATTTGTATTAGTTCATGAGAGAGAACCAGATGTGGCACATCTTCGTGTTGTAATAACGGGACTAAAAACCGAGGCAAAGGGATGGAGTGACAATGAAGCGGCCTATTTACTGGTAGAGGCTTCGCTGGAAGATAGCCTCACTAGTAGGCAAATTGGCAAGGCCGTGCGCAAGATTCTTGCCAGGAAACTACTTGAGAATTATGAGGAACAGCTCACTGCGGATATGATGCACTCAGCAATCGATGACGCTGCTAGCGGCACTCGGATGTTATTTGAACAGGTGCTCAAGTAGGAAATTAATTGGGGTCAGAGCACAGTTTTCGCTAATATTAGAAACAATTGTGATCTGACCCCATTTTTTTAGCTTTAATTATTACCACTTAGGTTTTATTTTTCCAATTCGCCCATGGATCACCACTCTTTTCCGAGCGCTGCTCTGTTAACTGATCTCGCGCGGCTGCCTTACTTACACGCTTTTCGCGCAACCGGTCAGCATCTTCTAAACTCAGCTCCTTAGGATTGCCCGGCTCCTGGTCTTCTGGAATAATCCGCTCTCTTGGAGATATTGAAAACTGTTCAGAAGACACCCTGGGTAAGTTTTTAAACTCATACAAATAAAAGGCTTCAACTTTTTCGCGCGCCCAATCCGTTTTTTTTAGAAATTTCACACTGGATTTAACGCTTGGATTGGTCTTAAAACAATTGATATTTAAATAGGCAAAGAGCATCTCAAAACCATACTGATCTACCATTTCAATCAACAAGCTTTTCAAACCAACCCCGTGTAGCGGGTTGTTCCTGTAATTTGTCTCGTTGCTCATACTAATGTCAGCTCAAAGGGAGTAAATAGCGATATTATACCCGTAACATCATAGATATAATGTAGCACCACAATTTTCTGACATGGCGCGAATATTATTGAACTGTGAATTAATTGGGGTCAGAGCACAGTTTTCGCTAATATTAGAAACAATTGTGATCTGACCCCATTTTTTTAGCTTTAATTATTACCACTTAGGTTTTATTTTTCCAATTCGCCCATGGATCACCACTCTTTTCCGAGCGCTGCTCTGTTAACTGATCTCGCGCGGCTGCCTTACTTACACGCTTTTCGCGCAACCGGTCAGCATCTTCTAAACTCAGCTCCTTAGGATTGCCCGGCTCCTGGTCTTCTGGAATAATCCGCTCTCTTGGAGATATTGAAAACTGTTCAGAAGACACCCTGGGTAAGTTTTTAAACTCATACAAATAAAAGGCTTCAACTTTTTCGCGCGCCCAATCCGTTTTTTTTAGAAATTTCACACTGGATTTAACGCTTGGATTGGTCTTAAAACAATTGATATTTAAATAGGCAAAGAGCATCTCAAAACCATACTGATCTACCATTTCAATCAACAAGCTTTTCAAACCAACCCCGTGTAGCGGGTTGTTCCTGTAATTTGTCTCGTTGCTCATACTAATGTCAGCTCAAAGGGAGTAAATAGCGATATTATACCCGTAACATCATAGATATAATGTAGCACCACAATTTTCTGACATGGCGCGAATATTATTGAACTGTGAATTAATTGGGGTCTGTCCCTATTACTCAATTAAAGGGGTCATAGCGATTATTTATTAACCAATAATTGTTCATTTTTAAATCCCTCCGTCCCATTTAATCTCCCCCTTTAATTTAATTGTTTTCCAAAATTCGTGTGGAATTTGTTTCCTGAATGCCAAGAATTTCCCTCATTCTCGTGTTTGATAAAGGGGGCGCCCAGGTTGCTCCCAGTGTTTTTCTTATACTACCCAATGATCCTCTGCCCATTTGTGGTCCATTTATTGGAATTGGTGGAAGAACCCATTCGCCGGGCACGTTCTTATCGCCATTTTTGCAATTACCAGTTTCTGGGCTACACATGGATCCCTCCGGACATTGAATACGAAGACAAGCTGATGCAATACTGGGTGGTGGCACTTCATTATTATTATAAGATTTGCAACTACAGGGATCAGGACCAGGTTCAATACACAAGGCAACTGAAGGCGGGCATGTCTGAGTATTCCTTTGTGCAGTATCAAAGCACAATTCAATGTCGTCGGGTGCCGCGCCTGGATCTGGAATAATCCATGGTGATAAATCTGTCTTGAACGAGGCTGTTGAGCTTCGTGGGCCCTCGTGTAGCAAGCCTACACAATTCGATGAATAATCTTCTTCTGCTGGTCGAGTTTTGTCGCTTGCTTCAGTACCACCAGTATCATCGTTAGTATTACTGGTTTCTGTTTTCACCACATTGCCATTCTCATCATAGGTTACTTTTGTAACAGAGCCGTCTTCATCGATAATTATCTCTTCCGCTAACGTACCGTTTTCGTTATGGGTTGCTCTATAAGTAGCGGTTCCATCAGCGGACTTCCAGCTAGTCGATGTAGGAATCATGCCGCCACTGGTTGTGTCGTATCCGTAGACTGTAGTCCCTTGAGAGTTTACAGCAACTACAGTCATAGAGGTTTGCTCTTCCCACTGACCACTTTCATTTTCGACCATTTGACTACTGTATGAGACTCTAACAGTCGTGGTTTCTCCATTTTCGTCCTTGCCTCTGTAGCTATAGTCTTCTTGAGCTCCTGCTAGCCCAGCCCAATTTGTTGGTTCTCCATCTGGTGTTAGGCCCTTCAAAAAATCACGGATAGTTTGAGTACCATCGCGATGTGGCTTAAATAACCCCGTATCCACTGCACCCGAAGCAGTGAATCGGGATTGGCGGGAGGCCGCGTATTGCTCTTCCCTACGACACTCATTGTATCGTTCAATCTGGTCTACCATCTGACTTACAGGATCAGGTTTTCGTAAGCATTCGAGTTTCTCTTGATTGATACCTTGAGCAAGGCTTCCCAAAAGTTCTGGCAAACCAGTACCATTGGGATTGCCAGTTCCTAAGGCGTTTTCCAGCTCTCGACCTAGTCTGCCGCAATTATTCAAGAATTCACGTTTAACGCGATTCAGCGATGCAGAGT
>JBGMRO010000286.1:0-5570 GCA_048061555.1 Thiohalomonadales bacterium
TGTCATGATTAACTCTCTTAAATAACTATCGTATGCAATTAACTAATTTTCGCGAGCGCAGCGAATTCATGCGACTCAACTCCGCCTGTCGCCCTATCGGCCCATGGGTCCTGTTGCACGAGTTTTTGCGAAAGCAAAAAGCGTTCACACAAGGCCTTGCGATTGGCCTCATCATCCACCATGGCTTCTTTAACGTGACTGAGACCCTTGCGTTCGATCCAGGGTGCGGTGCGTTCCAGATAATGGGCATCTTCCCGATATAACTGCACAAAGGCACAGGCATATTCATACACTTCTTCTTCGGTAGTGACCTTACATAGCAAGTCAGTGGCGCGCACTTTTATACCACCGTTGCCGCCAACATGGAGCTCCCAACCGGAATCCACGGCCACAATACCAAAATCCTTAATCGTGGCCTCAGCACAATTTCGAGGACAACCCGAAACGGCCATCTTGAACTTATGTGGCATCCATGAACCCCATGTTAGTTTCTCTAGCTTGACCCCCATACTCATGGAATTTTGTGTACCGAAGCGACACCACTCTTGTCCAACACAGGTCTTAACCGTACGTAACGCCTTACCATAGGCATGACCGGATACCAAGCCCGCTTTGTTAAGGTCTGCCCACACGGGTTTCAAGTCTTGTTTTTTTACCCCCAAGAGATCGAGGCGCTGCCCGCCCGTAAATTTTATGGTGGGAATTTCAAATTTATCAACCACATCGGCAATCGCACGTAACTCGTTAGGGTTAGTCACCCCCCCCCAAATCCGAGGTATAACCGAGTAGGTACCGTCCTTCTGAATATTGGCATGGGCACGCTCATTGATAAAACGAGACTGTGGATCGTCGTGAGAATCTTCCGGCCAGAAGACGATGAGATAATAATTCAACGCCGGACGACATTTTGCGCAGCCATCTGCTGTATTCCATTCCATAAAATCCATAATCTGGCGAATACTGGTCAGTTTTTGCTTTTTAATCGTTTCTTGTATCGTATCGTGGCTATGCTCGGTGCATTTACACAGGGGTTGTAGATGTGGCGCCGCCGAGTAATCACCACCCAAGGTCGATGCCAATAACTGCTCGACGAGCCCCGTACACGATCCACAAGAGTTTGATGCCTTCGTATGGGCACGTACATCGTCCACGGTAAACAGGCCTTTAGTAGTAATGGCCTTAACAATAGTACCTTTACAGATGCCGTTACAGCCACAGACTTCCATGTCATCGGTCATCGACTCTGCCGCATTCATCCCACTATGCCCCGAATCTCCGATGTGAGATCGCCCGAGCATCAGTTGACTACGAATATCGCTTATATCAGTGCCCTCGCGTAGCATCTGAAAATACCACGCGCCATCGATGGTATCGCCATACATGACCGCACCGATGATCTTGTTTTCCCTAAGTACTAGTTTTTTATAGACACCGATGGATTGGTCCTTCATGACAATTTCTTCGGTGGACTCGTCACCAATAAAATTACCCGCCGAGAATAAGTCAATGCCGGTAACTTTTAACTTTGTCGAAGTCAACGAACCTTCATAACGTGAGTAACCTAAATTGGCCAAGTGATTGGCGCAAACCTTAGCTTGCTCAAACAACGGCGCTACCAAACCATAGGCCTGACCGCGGTGCTGCACACACTCTCCCACCGCGTAGATACTAGGATCGTAGGTCTGCATCGTATCGTTGACCACAATGCCTTTTTCACAATAAAGGCCGATCTTTTTCGCCAATTCGATATTGGGACGGATACCGACTGCCATCACCACAAGATCGGCAGCAATTTCTAAACCACTGCTAAAACGTACCCCCGTAACGTGGTTCTCACCAAGGATCGATTCTGTATTGGCCTCCATCAGAAATTGCAAACCTTTGTCCTCTAGCGAGCTTCTAAGCATCGCACCGGAATCTTTATCGAGTTGCCGCTCCATTAAGGTATCTTCTAAGTGAACGACGCTGACATGCATACCCTGCAATAACAGGCCATTCGCGGCTTCCAGCCCTAACAGACCACCGCCAATGACGACTGCATGTTTGTGTTCAGTTGATGCGGCTATCATATTGTCCACATCTTTGATATCACGAAAACTTATGACACCCGGTAGTTGGTGCCCCGGCACCGGAATTACAATGGGCGTAGACCCGGTCGCGATGAGTAAGCGATCATACTTCGTGGTCGTACCATCGGCGGCAAATACCTTCTTGCCACGACGATCAATATCGATCACTTCTTTACCGGCATGCAATTCAATATTGTTGTCCTTGTACCACTGGGTATCATTCAACATGATTTGATCGATGGTCTTCTCCCCGGCTAATACCGGCGATAACAAGATACGATTATAATTTCCATATGGCTCGGCACCGTACACTGTAATGTCATACTGATCGTTTTCGAGCTCTAATAATTCTTCGATCGCTCGCATACCGGCCATTCCATTGCCGATTAGCACTAAACTTTTTTTCATTACCTAACTCCAGCAGTTCAACAGTCCCATCAGGGCGTGAATCTCTTAAAACGCGTATCATAGCAATATTTATACCATACATATTATTTTATTATTTAACCGTTATTTTACATTAGGTTACGTTTGTTTAAATGAATATTCTTAGCGCAAGCGCGTGTGACATGCACGATATTGGTGCATATAATAACCGGCATGTTTAGTTTTAAACCAGGCGCATAATATTTTAGTCTCACATATCACGGAATCCGCAGAAGTACACAGCCTATTTCATTAGTTCCCGTAACAAGCAGCGTAGTCAACAACCTACGTAGCAGTCGATATCAAACAGACAAACTCAGGTGCCGGTATAGTTTTGGCTCCTATGTCACTAAATCGCAAGCTTTCGCAGCTTTCCTACGCAATACGTCTAAATTGTAAGCAAATTTTTAACCAGTATTTTTTTCGGACTAACGTCAGCTTAAGTAGAATATTGGTCTATACTTAGTGCTAAATATTGGTGTCAAGCAAGAACTAACGTTTGTTTGATTTTCCTCAAATAAAAATAATTAGTTTCCATCCATAAACGAGGATATTGGAGAAATAGACCGTTTGTGGATGGGTACTAACTATGCATCAATCATCCTGGGAAGAAAAACATCGGCCTCACGCTGGACGTTAGGTAAATTAAACACCAGTAGATTAAATTATTGGGAATATATCGAGGGAGTAGTAATATGTCGAACGGCGATAGTATTCATCATATTGAGCCACCATTTGGCTCACTTTTAAACCACACAATCCAAGAAATATATCACCTTAGCCATTCAAGTAGTCACTCACAGTTCAAACAACTGGCGGTAAACTCGATGGGAAATCTCATTGATAACTGTGACGTCTACTGGCTCACGGTTGCAGACCTCAACAATAAAAAGTTAAGACAGGTCATTAGTCATTCATGCTATCTCTGTCAATCTCAATTAAAAACGCATTCTCAACTAAGCTCCCAACATTCTGCTCAAGCGATTACAAAAAACGGCCCGCCGAGCACCAATAAAAACAGTGAGACCGCACCACTCGATGTAGACAGCCTGCTAGCAGCGCTTCCCGATTGGCAGGATGGGATATCCTTTATTGTCTCCCCAGACGTTTTGAAACAAACGTCCAATAAACAAGGTCTCGACTATGATTCTCAAAATAACGAAGCGCATAACGACGCACGTAACAACAACGACACTGGCAACCACAGCTATAATAACGTCGCCCGTATTCAGGCCAATATAGACAGTAATAGTATTTACCTGGTCACTGTTATGCTCGATCTTGATTCACAACTCTTCGATGTATTTGTAGTGCAACACATCAATAAAAATCAAAATTTTTCTAACGACGAAAATATGATCACGCAATATTTAGTACCGCATATCGTCGAAGCCTATGGTATTAATTTATTACATAATCGTCTCCTTAACGATTTCAGCACGAGTACGGCCGTCTGCGACATGCAGGGCCATTTGTTGCTTGCAGATGAGCGATTCAAGATAAGCTTATCTAATCTACATGCAGACTCCAAAGGTATGGTTATTCCAGAGGATGTTTTCCATTCCTTGTTAGATAATATACCCGTAATCTACGGTAGAAATAGGATAATATTAAAAGCGCGAATTATCGACAAGCTGGTCTATTGCGAATTTTTAGAAGAGCGACGTTGCGCCGGACTCACGAACAGGGAACGTTTAGTCACAAAATATATGATACAAGGTTTAAATCATCTTGAAATGGCGAAGCAGCTCGATACACCGGTCTCTAAAGTACTCTATACCGTTAATTGCATCTTTAAAAAATTAGGTATCAAAAACAAAGCAGAGCTAAATTTAAGATTCGCGAGTAAACAACCTAACCTACAATTACAAACGTTTTGTTGTCCGGTAAATACTTAAACCTGAACCACCACATACACGGGTGGACACGTTTTATTCTGTAATAGCAATGCGTACCGAACTTGATTCAGACGCTGCCGCATTTTCTATATTACCCAAGGATATGTCAATATATTCGGGCATATCATAGGCGTAGTCCTCGATCGCATTTAAGACGATACTGGCCTTGTTTCCAGTGGATATGACGATCTTACCATCGTGCAGATCGTGGTCCGTACCGGCAGTCGCCGTCCCCGATATTCGGTAGGGTATAATCACAGGATAATCGATAGCGGTACCATGAAAATAGAACGTTATTTTCAGTTGTTCACCCTCCCTTACACTCTTGGCAGTAGCGATATGCACACTCGGGATAACGCTAATCAGTTGAGTGGCTATAGACTGATTACCCTGTTTATCGGACACGCGCCAATTCACGCTGTACTCACCCGCACTAAAACTTGTCGGTGCATCATTCTCTACCCTTAAAACACCATCATGGTAATCCATCGCCGTCGCCACACCTATATCAATTATTGTGTTGGGGCCCATGGCAATGACAGAAATATTGGCTGGAATCGTCAAGACAGGCGCCACACTATCTTTAAACAAATTTGTCTTTGCTATAAATTCTTCTATATTAGACATACCGTCTGCATCTAAATCGAGAGTACCATCACGACTATTTTTGCTGTCCAGTCCGTAATCAAGTTCCACTATATCCGGTATGCCATCATTGTCGTCATCGGTATCCAGTGCGTCTGATATGCCATCACCATCGGTGTCTAGAGCCGTTCCACGGGTACGCAGTCGCAACAATTCACTGCGTTTTGTATTTCCGGCATAATCGATACTAGTCACTCGATAATAGTAGCGGGTGCCTACGTCTAATCCTGACATCAACCAACTATGGCGTTGCTCGAAATCGATGACCTTGTGCCGAGTTGACAAATTTTGCTTGGTAATACCATAGTCTATAATCGCTGATGCAAAATCGTCCGTTTGCCATGTCAGCAGTGCACTGTTGTCGAGAACGTCATAAACCTGTGGCGCCACAATAAAGCTTGGGGCCTTGCGGTCATTATGCGACGTAGTTGTAAAGCGCATATCTTTATTTGCCAGGGTAGTTTGCCCGTCTACGTTGGTAGAAACTATAAAAAATTCGTAGCGCGCTCCTGCCTTCAGACCCGAAATAACC
>JBGMRO010000287.1:0-5568 GCA_048061555.1 Thiohalomonadales bacterium
GTTCTCTGACCTTAAAGTCGGCATTGCAGCTTGATATATGAATACCGCAGAACCGATCAATTTTTTAGATTTTAAAATTACGGATCAAGAATTTGCTCTATTTCGTAAGTTAATATACGAAAAGGCGGGTATCTCGATGGCAGATACCAAGCAAGGTTTGGTACAGGGTCGTCTAACAAAACGCTTACGCTACTTTGAACTGCGTAGCTTCCGAGAATACTATGATCTTGTGCACGCGGATACAGAGGGCACGGAAATGCAAATGCTGGTGGATTTGCTCACCACCAATGAAACTTATTTTTATCGTGAGCAAAAGCATTTTGATTTTATTGCGGAGACAATTTTTAACGATTTCAACCCGTCAATCGCACTCAATATTTGGAGTGCCGCTTGTTCCTCGGGTGAGGAACCGTATTCAATAGCAATGTTGCTCGCTGACAAATTGGGTATACACGCCAATTGGGACATATTGGCAACGGATTTGAATCAACAAATGTTGAGCTATGCAAAACGTGGGCTTTACCCAATGACTGCAGCCAGTAAAATTCCACAACAATATCTACGCACGAGTTGCTTGAAAGGAACTGGACAATATTCGGAATTTTTTATGCTTGATAGAGCTCTAAAATCGAAAATAGACTTTCGGCAAGTCAACCTGAATGCGGAGTGGGAGTATCTTTGCCCGTTTGATCTGATTGTATTACGTAATGTCATGATATATTTTAATACCGAAACTCGAAAACAATTAGTTGAACGTATCGCCGCCAAACTCAAACCAAACGGATATTTGTTTATCAGTCACGCGGAAACATTATCTGGTGTAAGTGATCGCTTCACTTGCATACGCCCGGCGATTTACAGGTTGAAGTGAGATGCCGATGAGCACAGAATCCCTGTTAGATTGCTATGAGAGGAAACCACATATTACTGGCATTTACAAAATAGACAAACATCGACTAGCGTGTCAGCTAAATCAGACTCTGAGTGTCCGCCTGCTGGTACAATTATTATGTTGCGATGAATATATTTTGATTGGGCGAAACTTTAATGGCATTGGAAGTGGTTACAACTACCACTTATTCAACAATGATACATTATGTGTTGAGCGGCAAATATAGGATGCAGGCACATCATATCATAGAAGGCGAGCTTTATTTTGGTGATGACGTGTCGTCCGTGTCAACCTTACTCGGTTCCTGTGTTGCCGTGATCGTTTGGCACCCGATACTTAAAGTCGGTGGGATGTGCCACATTGTGCTTCCCGGGCAAGATAAAATAAATGGCTGTAACAAATATGCATATGATGCCATTGCTACCATCACACAGCACACTAAACAGATTGACACCAATCCACGTGACTATCGAACCTGTGTTTACGGTGGAGGTGAGATGTTTGCGATCAATCGAACGGTGAAGAAAAGTGTCGGCAGTCGAAATATCGAAGCTGTGAATAGAAATTTAGCCAAGCACGGATATAGAATATACAATAAAGATACTGGTGGTAAGTGTTATCGGAAGATTAAGCTAATTATCCAAACGGGCGAAATAATTGTGAATGCTACCGATATCGATGAAGCGAGATTGGAGGTGGCAGGATGGAAAAAATAAAAGTAATGGTGGTCGATGATTCCGCTGTCATTCGTCAGGTCATGACAAAAATCATTAAATCAGATCCAACGCTGGAATTGTTCGCTGCCGTTGCTGATCCGCTATTCGCAATGGTTAGGGTTGAGAAAAATCGGCCCGACGTGATTGTTCTAGACGTGGAGATGCCTAGGATGGATGGAATTACTTACCTAAAAAAAATCATGAGTGAAGACCCAATTCCCGTAGTAATATGCTCAACACTGACGGCCGATAAATCTGACACTGCTATGCAGGCAATGGCGGCAGGGGCGATTGGGTTTATTCACAAACCTAAGATGAGCGTAAAGGGTTATCTCGAAGAAGAATCCATGATGGTAATTGATACTATCAAAGGCGCTGCTAAGGCGAATCTCAGAAAGATCAAATTACCGCCCACTAAGATAAAAATCCCTGCACTCAAACTAACTGCGGATACGGTGATACCTTCTGAAACCCATAGACATTCAATGGTGGAAACTACGCAAAAAATTATTGCAATGGGAACATCTACGGGTGGGACCCAGGCATTGGAGTATGTATTAACCGCGTTGCCTAGAACATCACCGGGGATTATAGTGGTACAACATATGCCAGAGAAATTTACGGCACAATTTGCCAGACGTCTCAATGACATTTCGGCCGTCACCATTACAGAAGCGAAGAATGGAGACCGCGTTCTTCCTGGGCATGTTTTTATTGCACCGGGTGGCAAACACATGTTGTTAAAGCGAGTGGGCGCCCAATATTGCATTGAGATTAAAGACGGACCGCTTGTCAGTCGACATCGACCTTCAGTTGATGTGTTGTTTCGCTCGGTTGCGCAAGCAGCAGGGAAGAATGCACTGGGTATCATTATGACGGGAATGGGTGACGATGGCGCCCTCGGAATGAAGGAGATGCATGATGCTGGATCCAAAACCCTTGCGCAGGATGAGAAAACCTGTGTTGTTTACGGCATGCCAAAAGAGGCGGTAAAACATGGTGGCGTGGATGACAGTTTGCCGTTACAGGATATAGCCGGAGAGATCATTTATTTCGATGACATTATGAAAACCGGATAGTTTCAGAAAACCTACCGATGGTCGTTACAACGGCTGAGGGAAAATAGTATGAATTTAGTAAAAATTGAGACACATGAGCAACACGAGCTTAGTAGCAAAGACGCCCTCATGAAATATCTGACATTTCGCCTAGGCAAGGAATTGTACGCCGTAAATATAATGAGCGTGCGTGAAATATTTGAATACGGTGAAGTCACTGCTATGCCAATGATGCCAGATTTTATCTGTGGTGCGATTAACTTGCGTGGTCGGGCTGTTCCTGTCATTGATTTGGCTAAGCGCCTGCAGCAGGGAGAAGCAGAATATTCCGGGCGTGCTTGCATTATCATTGTGGAAATGCACTACGGCGGTGTTGCATTGGATGTCGGTGTCATTGTTGATGCGGTAAGTCGTGTTATTGATCTCAATAATTCCGATATCGATAGTACACCAACGTTTGGTGGAAACATTCGGGCTGATTTTATCACCGGGCTTGGAAAAATAGATGAGCGGTTTGTTATTCTGTTGGACATGGAGAACGTTTTATCTATGGACGACCTGGAAGCGTTAGCAGAGGTTGGTGATAGTGATCTCACTGCTTAATACGCGGTTTGTGATGATGTGTATTGGGTTTTATTTGGCATCCATATTGGTGCCAACAAATGTTGATAGATTATAAGAAGGAAATTAGCGATGTGTTTGAAACCGAGTAAGTACATAATAACTATTCTGTTTGTTTCCTTTGTCTTGAGTCTTGTTATGTCGACCCAAGTTTTAGCGAAGGCCGAAAAAGGTAGCTCGTTCGGAATTTCCAACCGTTATGGTGCAGTAACGCCGAGCCAAGTTTATTCTTTATTAGAAAATTATGAAAAGGTGTTTATGACTTATGTTAAAACACATAAAAAGTCACTGTTATCCAAGATTAGAAAGGTAAGGTTGAAGCCTGTAAAAAGCATGAAGCCAGAGCAAGCATTTGTGAAGTTACACCAGCTAAGTGACGCCATTGATAAATTAGTTCGTCGGGTAACGCAAAAACCAATGAAACGTGTTAAACGGGAGAAGAGGAAAGCAATCCCGGCTGAAGTTTATTTGCAGGCGGCATACAATCTGGATGCCTTCGTACACTATATGAATAAGGTGGAACCGAATAAAAATTGGGGGAGATTCTATGTGGATAATGTTTACAGAAAAAATAAAAAACCTAGTGATGTATACGCGCTAGCTGACGTGTCGCTACGCAGGTTAATGTTGGTTCTAAAATAGGCCTCAATACTATTGTATAATATATATGGCTTAACTAAACTCAGTGGATACATAGTCCAACTCGAATAGCATATAGAATAAAAAAAGCAAGTTAGTTATACAGTAGGATTGACCTCATTTGTTGATTCTAGGCCACATAAGTATAAACCGAGAAGTATAAACCGAGAAGTATAAACCGGGTCAAGTCTTTACCTATAGTAATAATTAAAATGAGCTATCAGAATGCCCCGCCTACTACGAATTGGATATGAAGAAGCGATCTACCACGTAATGAATCGTGGCATATCACGTCAAAATATATTCCATAGCTCTGCTTACAATTCTGCATTCCTAACCTGTCGGTCTGAAGCGCGCTCGATGCGATCAAAATAAATGTTCATTTTATAATACGCAGTCCTATGAAAAAAGCAGGGAGGCAGAATAATCCTCCCTACGTTTATTGGCTAATTATTGTGTAGGATCGTATTGTTTATGCCGTCATCTCCAATGGTACCTTGAGAATTGTTATGTATTTTATTGTCGATGATAAGATTCTTTTCGCTTATGGCCAGTTCGCCAGGAAAATAACAACCACCACCAAGTCGCCCATCTCCGCATAAGTATATTCCGTACCCCCCGTTACCAATAATGGAGTTATTAATGATCTTGGTGGCGTCACCTTGAATGTGTATGCCATCATCCAGGCTATCTTTAATCTGGTTATCGATAAGTACGTTGTTAGTGGAATCAAATACATTTGGGCCGACAAATGAAACCGGATCCATTACAGAAATGCCCGCTCGTGAGGCACCCGTTATCGTATTGTCTAGAACGGTGACACCGCTGCTTGGCAAATGCACATGATCTTGGTAGTTTCCCTTAAATTTGTTGTGTGCAACTAAACTTCCCGGACCGGCGAATATGAATACACCCCGTGAACCCGGGATTGTGGGTTCATCGATTCTATTTATGCGTTTTCGTTCAATTTTGCAGTTTGTGACTTGTAGACCGGGTGACCCTTTCCAGGCGAATATTGCGGCCTCCCTAATTCTTGCATGACCCCGTGGATGTACAAGTGTGAGCTTGGTAATGATTACATTTGCAGCCCTCACTTCGATAATGGCGTCTAAGGGATTCCCCGCGTTACCTAAAGCACCATCTCTTCCCCCCGCAGTTTCGATTATTGTATGGTTTCTTGATACGCCTCTTAGGGTGATATTAGGTGTTTGAATGAATACATTTTCCACATAGACGCCGGCTCCAACTAATATTGTGTCTCCCGCCACAGTTTGCTCCACGGCCTCTTGTATGACTCCGCAGGGGTCTTGCTCTGAACAATTTGCTCCGGTTCCTCCTTGCTCAACATATAGGTTTCCTGCAATTAAACTACCTTGATAGAATAAAAAAAACAGTGCTACCATTATCTTATTCATATTTTTCCTCATAGTGTAATTTGGAAGGGGTGATTTTCTCTACCTTGCGTCACTTTTCTTTTGGAGAATGCTGCTAAAACTCATGCAAAAATGAGTAAGTAAACTTTAGACCACAATGCTACATAGTCAATAATATATTTTATGACGAATTATGAAGTACGGTTTATGGACAAGTGGGGTTATCCGCTTAGACTAAGAATAGAGATATCAAAAGGTCAGTATTGCTC
>JBGMRO010000288.1:0-5568 GCA_048061555.1 Thiohalomonadales bacterium
GGTGACGTCGGATTGTTCCTAAAGAAGAAGCTGACCGAGCAAGGTCGGAACTCGTTTGGTATCGCCGTGGTCGGTGCGGTCTTCTTACCGACGGGTAATAATAATGATACCTATGGCAGCAAGGGAAGAATAACCGCGACACGCCCACAACCACCAAACACAACCGCGGCACAAGGCTTTGATGCGGTTATGAAGGCGAGGACCAATGCCCCAGGTGAAAATACTCCTGGAAAGTGGAATGACAGCCGTTGTTTTTTTTCTAACTTCAATAGAGCCAATTTTGATGGTGTATGTAATCAGGTACCGGAATTCTCGGCTAACGGCGACGCCGTGCAATCTTTTTCACCGGGTGGCGCCAATGCTGATAATGCCTTTGTGGGGGATTTTCCTTTTAACAACGGTGTATTTGGACGATTTGCGGGTGATGGCCGGCTACCCGGAACCTTGCAACCGGGTATTGGAAAAGAGAGTTTTTTACTGGGTGTATTTGCCACGCGCCAGTATAACGCGGCGAGTTTTGTTGGTCGGTCATCGTTACATCTAGGACTCACGCGGCGATTTTTGCCTGAAGTCGATGGTATCGACTTTGGGGATACAACCACCATGTTTGCCTCATTCGTAAAACCGGTCTACAAAGACTTTCTCGCCATAGACCTGTCTTTTATTGGGTTTGACAAGGAAGACGACATCTATCCAGGAAAAATTCCCGAGCCAGAGATTCACGCCTGTACCCAGGATGATATCACGCGAGGCGTGCCAAATTGCACCGCAGTAGGCACTGAAATATTTCGGTTTGAGATTCAAGATAGGCAGTCTTTTTCCGGCGGGTTTACCGGCTTTTTGACCCCAAGTTTGATATTTAGCCCTGATCCACAATTACGGGCGACATTATCTACCCTTATAAGGGTGATAGAACCCGACTTAGGTCCTGCACCAGATCTAGTACTGCGTGCGTCTCTAGACTACACCTTTTGATTCCCGTTCATGGAGATGAATGATGAAAATAGTTAAATACAATATTCTGTTTATCGCCTTTTTGGCCATTATTTTTAGTCCCTCTTTATTCGCAAAAAACTATATATACACAGCGGACGGGCGCGCAGTCCCCATAAAAGGGGGTGTATTTCAACCCGATTTGAGCATGTATCGATCACCCCTACATGCTAAGGTTATCGATCGTCGCTTTTATACTAACGAAGCCACGTTCATGGCAAACGAAGGATTTAAAATGGGTATGGAGGGCTGGAACGATATGGTAAAGGCCGCTATGCCGGTTTCCTACCGTCGCGCCTTCCAATGGGTCGTCGCGCGCGAAACCTATATGTACGCGAGAAATTTACTCGACTACATCGGCGGGCGTTCGCATTCGGGTGTGCATATCGTACAAGGCCCGTATTGGACCATGAAGGCTCGACGACACACGAATTTCAATCGCTTGCAGAGAGATCGGGGGGAACGAGTATTCTCTAACAAAGATGTGATGTTAGGATTTTATCTACCTATCGTTTATCAACGAACGGGATTTCCGAGGGTGTTCGATGACGTACAGCTAAGTTATCTACAGTATAAATCGGTCGATCCTCGTTTCTTGGGGTATCTAGATAATACCGACTCGTATGTAGATCCGATGAGCGGTAAAGATGGTGGCTGGGGTGTGGAAAATACCTATTTTAATGATTATCCACAACGGTTTGATTACGAGCTAATGGATACTACCTTTAATATGGGCACCTTGGGGCAATTCTTAAAACGAAGGTCACAATGGATCGACCGGTTTTTTCAAAGTGAAAGGACTGGAGAGGTCGAAGGTTCACATGATCTGACCTCCTTGTTAGGTAACGATGCCGAAGAAGGTATGCGAGGCTGGGGGCTGGCGCAGGGTGCCGTTAATGTAATGTTACAAGTAAAATCTACTATGTTTACTGATGGTAAAAAACTCATCGGTCTAGATCCGAGTCAATACGACCCGAGCAAAGGTTTTAAGTACCTTCCGCATGAGATAGAGCCAAACATACTCTGGGTCGGTGATATGCCAGAGCGTTTGTGGAGCATGCACCTTAAAGACAATAGTAGCCAACTTTGGGATCAGGCCTCTTGGTTATGGGGTACTAGCGCATTCGCAGTGGCGGTTAAACGTAGATCCGATTTCTTTACCAGTAATCCACCTGTCGATGGCGGTTTAATGGAAAAGGGTACCACGGTGATGGCGGAGGCGATGGCAAATGTTGTATTGAAAAACTTAAGCGCAATGCATACGCTCAATGGTGTGTTTGTCTCTCAGTGGACACCCGCGAGCGGTACAGGCAAGACGATCAACATGCGTGATCTAAGTATGGCTATAACCGCCTTACATGATTTTGAGCAAAGTTGGCAATTTATTGCCCGACACAAGGATGCACGTGAATCGGCGATAGACTTGCTGAAAAACAATGCTGACTTTTTATTGAAAGTGCAAAATGCTGATGGTTCGTTTAATAATAGTTATGACGTAAGTCACTCAAAGGCCATCGGACCCAATGATCTGAGTGAAAATCAGTGGCAAGCGGTTCGAGCTCTTATTGCCGCCTATTATACTACTGAAAATCAATCCTATCTTCAGGCAGCACGCAAGGCGTTCAATTTTGTGAATAAGGAGTTCTGGGTTGAGAAAGAGGGTCTTTATCGTACACAACTCAATAATGATATTATTGAGATAACCCCTTATCGTATCGGTATCGCTTTGGGTGCCATGCGCGAAATGTTATTTGTTACACCTGCACATCTGGTCGATGCCCAGATCGAACGTCTTACCCGATGGTGGATTCAAAGCGTAGATCAAAGTGGCCTGATGCAGGCTGAGACTAAATATACAGGTGAATTGTATACCGGTTTTGCCTCGGGCGACGACGATGCCGATGGTATCCCGGTGGTGAGTTCAGCTTATGGAAAATACGGCACGGCACCCGTAATGGCGGGTAAAGTCGTGGTCAATGTTGGAGCTGTTACCAATAAGGTTTTTGCTGCCTTTGAGCAGTCTGAACACGATACTAATAAGTATTCCAAAGTAAAAATGGATTACTCGGTCAAGACTGATTCTAGCTTGAGTGTACCTATTGACTATAGTAACTCGACAGACTGGTTTAAGAGAAAACCGATGCAACGTGAAGACGGTAGCATTATCCCCCTCCAGGCTGCATTAAAATCAGACATGGGTTTGGGTACCAAACATGATTTGAGCGGCAAGCAGATCTTTGAGGCCAATTGCTCGATCTGTCACGGTGAACATGGAGAAGGACATGATGGCAAGGCACTCGTGGATATGATGACCTTTAACCATGATGTCATGTTTCATGTTGTGCAAAATGGTCGATTTGAAAAATCGATGCCACCATGGGGGGTCGGCAATGACGATGGTTATGGTGGTACTCTCAAAAAGGACGAGATAAATAGAATTATTGGCTATGTACAAAGCGATGAATTTCGTAGCAACTATAAAAAGGTCCAATCGGGCGAGGTACTTGATGGGGCATTACCAAAAGATATCTGGTTCTACCTTTCTAGAGAAAACGTCAAAGCCAAGGGTAAAATAAAAGTCGGTAAAGTTGAGGCGCAGCGAATAATTTCAAGACAAAGCAATCCCGCTGAGACGAGTGGTAATTGGTGGGAAAATCTTCGGTTACAAGGTGATCCCAAAGTCGCAGATAGACGTTAGTTTTATTTTTTAAGTGCGCCACCGCCAGGTGGCGCATGCAGGTCTGCGTTTCATGGGTAATGTAATGAATTTTATTTACTCTATAGCGACATTTTCAGACCAATTTCCTTCGGGTAAAAAATCCGCATCGTCTTTTATATCGGTGGCCTCGCTATATCGACCCAAGGTCCGCAGGATTTCACTCTTGAGTAACATAGAGCTGCGCGATTGCGGTGCCAAGTCTAAAGATCTATCGACATAACGCAACGCGGCGGAATCGTTACCGGTAATATAACCAACCACGGCCATATTGTGATAGGCTTTTTGATAACTGGGGTCTAGTTTCGTCGCCATCGCAAACTGTTCTGCGGCCTTGATATACTCTTTGTTTTGAGCAAATACAACGCCTAGATCGTCGTGGGCTTCTGCATTGGTATTATCCAGGGTTATGGCCTTTTCAAGATCATTTTTGGCATTGTGATAATCAGCGATCCAAATATGGCGCACACCCCGTTTGGTATAAGCCAGAGAACTCTGTGGTTTATGGCTGATGTAGATACTCAATTCCTTAATGCCTTGCTCGATGTCACCTGCCCGCGCCAAGGCGAGTCCTCTGCCAAAATGAGATTCAACTAAACGGGGTTGTAAACGAAGGGCCTCATCATAGTTTTGAATTGCGGCATGAAAATCATGATTGAGGAACATCGCATCGGCACGTTGCAAGTAATACAGTGCCTTAGATGGGTATCGTGCAATTTGCTGATCCTTACTAACGATGTAGGCGTCAAGTTCATCTTGATCGCTAAATTGTAGATCAAATGGCGAGGCTTGGCTGCTAAGACTACCTAGCAATGTCAATAGTAAAGTCAGCAGTATAGTCAATGCTCGTATAAAGGTTTTATGTACGCTCATGTCTGATCCTTTGTGATACAACTGATGTGTTAGCATTATACTCGCGCTACCATTTTCGCTGTTTGCCTTTGACTGTTGGAAATCCACCAAGCCGTCGTATAGGCCCATACCATGTTCGCTAATACCACCAGAACAGGTGTTAATATACCGAGTTGTAGACCCAATAGTCCCTTGTTGAATTTAAGCGGGAAAACGATTATCAACTGCACCAGAATAGGGGCTAGCATGAGTAGGCTCGCTTTATTATATATATTCCACTGTTTGCATATAGGTAGATAGAAAAGTAATCCCCATATGCCGGCCCATACTACCCTTAGGTAGAGCCACTGCGGGCTCAAGCTAGGTGTGATTGCAATACCCAGTGCGGTATTGAGTCCACTTGCGCCCATTATCCAAACAAATAGGCTGTTGAATAGACCACCGAGACATCCACCGACAAAACAGATGCTGATAAATTGAAAATTGGCTTGGGATGGGGTTTGCATAGTACTATCTCCGTAATATTGATCTAAAATGACTGATGGTTAATAGTGTATCTTGCTGTCTTAACAGGTAGATCGCGATACACGCGGCCAACATGGGCCAAGCGGTAAAATATAATAGATTTGTTTTTGCTATGAAGGGTTGTAAATAGTATTGCCACGGTAAAAACGTCGATACGGTATGCATAATCAGCACTATGGCATAGCTATAGCTTTTGTAGAGCCCGAGCAAAAAGGCCAATACCAAAATTATTTCGAGCATACCCATAACAACGGTGGTATCCAGACTCAATCCTGGATAAAATTCTTTTGTCCTGGTGGTATTTAATAATTTGTCGAGGCTCCATACTATGAATACCAGTGCAATCCCATAGCGTAAAAGTAGCAATGAAATTTTAAGTCGGAACATGTCCGAAGATGTCATATGTGTCATTGGTGTGTTTTGCCCGCCCATAAACGAGGATATTTCTCCGATTTCTGCGGTCATCCCCTATAGCGTTTCAT
>JBGMRO010000289.1:0-4174 GCA_048061555.1 Thiohalomonadales bacterium
TGACGCATTAGCGATGGCGTCTTGAAAATTACCCCAGACATCGGCAAACTTTAACTTCATTTGGTCTTCTAGGTCTAATAGCGGAATAATGAGCTTGACCCCGTACCGGCGTGCCTCAGTCTCGAGCATTGCTTGTAAATCGGCCAGACTTTCTCCGCCGATCAAATAACGACCACTGCCGTCCTCTACGGCCAGCCATACCAACGTAGCAGGCCGTGTCTTACCCCACACAGCTATGGCATTTTGGCGTAAGACGCTGTTGATCGCTTTTTCATCAAACTGGAACCATACGATAATTTGTCGGCTAGACGCTGCATTCGGGTTATTACGCAATTTTTTATAACGATATTGCTGTACATATAAATCCGGGCTAGCAATCGCCTGTGCCAAGCCAGGCTCATTGACCGCTTCGGGTTTGCCGCTGACCTTAGCAAACACCTCCGCCAGCGCAGTGGACATGGCCGATTTTCGTGCCTGTCGGCCCTGGTTGGCAACAATAACTTCAGACTCATAGAGGCCTTCGACAATGGCGCTATGACCAGGATTGAAGAGTGTAAGCACCAATATTGCCGCTAATACTAATTTCCACATATGTTATTCCCTATTTCTTGTAAACATGGTAAAACCGAAATTTCTAGTGGCGCAGCGATCGTATCGCTGCGCAATTAATCTAGGCCTAAAAAAAATATCAGCGCAAATCTGGGTACAGCAGCCCGTCTCTAATGACTACATTATAATATAAGCTTAGACAAACCTCGCTTAGATTAGAAATTTTACGCGATTTTACGCTAAAATCCAGCCCTCGCCCTGAATATTCTAGCCTAACACCATGTAATTATTAAAAATATTACGTTCTGCTCATTAACAATTCGTCATGGATGAAAATACCAATGGCATCCAATTCGACAGTATTCCCGTTCACCGCAAATTGAAATCCTATCCTTTGCCATTTTTGCGGATTGCAGTAACATAGGCGCGATCGAGCCGCAGCAAAATATTGTGTTTTTGACTGTAGCCCTAATTAAGGAAAAAATATGAAGCAACCTGACCAACCAACGGCGCCCGACGAGGGGCTTTCATACCGTTCTGCAGGTGTCGATATCGACGCTGGCAACCTATTGGTGGAACGTATTAAACCGCATGTCAAAAAAACACTTCGCAGTGAGGTATTGTCCGGCTTGGGCGGCTTTGGCGCCATGTTTGAAATCCCCATCCACCGCTTTGCTCAACCCGTGCTGGTATCGGGTACCGACGGTGTGGGTACCAAACTTAAACTTGCCATAGAACTGAATCGCCACGACAGCATTGGAATCGATCTAGTCGCAATGTGTGTCAATGATCTGATTGTACAAGGCGCTGAACCCTTATATTTTCTAGACTATTTCGCTACTGCCAAGTTAGACCTGGACGTGGCGGAATCCGTCATTAAAGGCATAGCGAGGGGCTGTGAGATAGCCGGTGCAGCCTTAATTGGCGGTGAAACCGCTGAAATGCCGGGTATGTACAATCCGGGAGATTATGATTTAGCAGGATTCTGTGTCGGTATCGTCGATAAACCTAATATTATAGACGGTTCAAAAGTCAGTATCGGAGACCGATTAATCGGCGTCGCCTCGTCAGGACCACATTCCAATGGTTATTCACTGATTCGTAAGATCCTGGAAAAATCGAATGCCAACTTGTTACAGCCATTTGAACAATCGACATTGGCAGCGCACTTATTGAAACCAACCCGCATTTACGTGAAATCTATTTTAGACGTATTACCAAAAATTGATATTAGGGCCATCTCCCACATAACCGGTGGTGGACTACTCGAAAATATACCGCGCGTGATACCCCCTCATATGCAAACAAGTATTGACCGTAATAGCTGGCCTCAACCAGCCATTTTTGATTGGCTACAAACTCAAGGCAAGCTTGCCGAACGGGAGATGTTACGCACCTTCAATTGTGGTATCGGTTTGGTCATTTGTGTGCCAGCGGGGCAAGTTGATGACTGCATCGCCCATCTGCGTCACAATAACGAGGTGGCCTTCCAAATCGGAGAAATCAGACATAGAAAAGATGCCGAACCTAGCATAATTATCCAATAGACTGGCATGACATCACCCCCTATCAACGTAGTGGTACTAATTTCAGGATCTGGCAGCAACCTGCAAGCCATCATCGATGCTAGGCAGCACTACCCTGCAGCGTTCAATCTTGGTCTCGTATTAAGTGATAGACCCCAAGCTCGTGGTCTTCAGCGGGCCAGCGATGCAGGGTTACCGACACGGGTCATAGACTTTGAAAAACTAGCGAATCGGGAAAATTTTGAGTGCCTTCTGATAGAGGCCATCGATCGAAGCGATGCAAAACTCATTATTTTGGCAGGATTTATGCGGATTCTATCAAATAACTTTGTAAACCACTATTTGGGTCGTCTAATAAATATACACCCTAGCCTATTACCGAAATTTCGAGGACTCCATACGCATCAGCGAGTACTGGACGCAAAATGCAAGAAACACGGTGCCAGCGTGCATTTTGTCACGCCGGACTTAGACGCAGGCCCCGTCATCATACAAGGTCAAATAGACGTTCTAACGGACGACACTGCGGCCATTCTCGCCGCGAGAGTACTGAAGATAGAACATAAAATACTCCCCATCGTACTAAACTTGTACGCACAAGACCGTGTAAAAATGTTACAACAAACGATTACCCTGGATAACAAGGTCTTGGAACAACCATTGCAGTACAATCCCGATGATAACAGTGTTGTCGATAATAAATTGACTATCGTTATTTAATATAACTGAGATTGCGGTATATATACCCATTATGGATAGGTTTCCCTAGTAAAGGGTGCGTCATATTTACTCCGTGGCAAGGCGCGATGACGAGTAATAGTCAACCTATTGTGAGGAATTGCAACGCGGCCACGGAGGAAATAGGACATGCAATTTGCAGGGAAACCTATTCGTGATGGGTATAGTCGGTCTAATTGCGGTTCATATTGAGTCTAATTGCGATTCACAGTATCATTCTTAACAGTATCGATTGTACTCGCGGATCGAGATGAGCTAAGCCATACTGTAACTAGCGCCCATCCACATAAACACAAGGTGTTACAGAAATTGCGGCTACGATACCGATCAAAATTTTTCAATTCAATATTACTGATCTTTATTTTACAGTGTGATACCGAGCTATCATTCGCCGACACCGCAGCCACCCTGCCACACGAATTTTCCGCACATTATAAATTAACCCGGGGAATTATTACGCTCGGAAAAACGCATCTAAGTTTCAAAAAACTTAATGCCAGAGAATATCAATTTGAATCTGTTTCGAAACCACAAGGTGTCGGAAAAATCATCAGTAACGGTCAAATCCAAGAACGAAGCATCTGGATTCTATACGATAATACCTTGCGTCCACTACGTTACACATACCAGAATAGCGATAGTGACTTAAAACGGGACGTGAGGTTGGATTTTGACTGGGACAAAGGGATTGTGGTAAACAATATTAATGGTGACCCATGGAAAATGAAGCTCGAACCCGCCACTCAGGACAAGTTACTTTACATGTTATCGTTAATGGTAGATCTTGCTAAAGGAAAACGCCATCTAGAATATCGTGTCGCGGATGGCGGTACCACAAAGACCTACCTCGCTATTATCAACGGTATAGAAATTATAGACACCGACTTGGGTCGATTTCAAACCTTAAAGGTACTGCGTAAACACCATGATGGCCGCAAGACCATACTCTGGAGTGCTAGCAGTCTCGAATTCATTCCAATCCAAATCGAGCAGATAAAGAAAGATGGCACATCGGTTAAGGCGCGTATTTACCAATTAGATGGCATACCTATAAGGGGTCGAATAGCGGGTAAAAACTAGTGCCTCTCTTTAGTTAAACACCTGTTTTGTGATTAATCATACAAACCTTTTAGCTGATCCAAACCTGCAATAAACTCGCTATCGGCCACATCAAATTCTGAATAAGCTTGAGCCTGGACACCTGCATCGGCAAACATTTTTTCCACCGCTGTATTGAGCGCGATATGATGTTCTTTGCGGCTGGCAAATATGACGTGTTGGATACCCACTTGGATGATCGCCTGGGCACAAGTGTTACAAGGAAACTGAGTCACATACATCGACGCACCACTCATGTCATG
>JBGMRO010000289.1:4274-5564 GCA_048061555.1 Thiohalomonadales bacterium
ACTAATTATTCTGGATGACGATATTGGGGAACTTGGCGCTAAACTCTTTTGCTCGCAGTGACAGCTTTGCCGATACTCGACGGGCTATTTCTCGATAGATATTCGCTATGCGACCGTCGGGCTCCATCGCCACCGTGGGTTTTCCACTATCGACTTCTTCTCGGATCTTCTTATCCAAAGGCAAGGAACCGACAAAATCGATATCAAATTCGTCCGACATACTCTGCCCACCACCTTGTCCGAATATGTGCTCTTCATGCCCACATTGGCTACAAATATGGATACTCATATTTTCCACCACGCCCAATACATGCACTTCAACTTTTTCAAACATCTTTAAGGCCTTTTTGGCATCGAGCAAGGCAATGTCCTGTGGAGTAGTCACGATAAGAGCGCCGCTGACAGGGACTTTTTGCGCCAGCGTCAGTTGTATATCACCCGTACCCGGCGGAAGATCAATAATGAGATAATCGACATCATGCCAACGGGTATCGTTGAGTAATTGTTCTAAGGCCTGAGTCACCATCGGACCACGCCAGATCATGGGCGTATCTTCTTCCACCAGATAACCCATCGACATAGATTGAATGCCATGACCCACCAGTGGTTCAAGACTTTTACCATCTTTTGAATCGGGTTTTGCACTAACACCCAACATACGTGGCTGACTAGGGCCGTAGATATCCGCGTCCAAAATACCGACAGTGGCCCCTTCGGCCTGTAGCGCGAGGGCGAGATTAACGGATGTCGTAGACTTACCAACACCACCTTTACCCGATGCGACGGCGATAATATTCTTGACTCCAGGAACGGGCTTGACACCCTTTTGTGCGGTGTGGGCCTCGATTTTGGTGGTGATATCTATATCGACATCAGAAACACCATCGATGCCCTTGATGAGGTCTTCCAGATGTTTACGGATTGCAGCATGATGACCGTTGGCGGGAAAACCTAATTGTACGCTGACCTTAATCTTAGCATCGTTTATAGCGATATCTTTTATACATTTGGCGCTAACCAGATCTTTATCCAAACAAGGATCGATATATTGCTTTATTTTCGATTCCACCTGTTCCCGTGCTACGCTCATTGTCTTCACTCCTCTGTTCTCTACTCAAGCGAACCCACAAATGATTAAGTAGGCACACTTTTGATATTTTGTATTATTTTGGTAAAGCAGTATTCTGCACTCTAGTTAGTGCCCATCCACAAACGGTCTATTTCACCAATTTCTGCGTTGCGTCAAATTTTTAAATGCTCACATAGTAGTCTATGCTGCGCTTTAAAAAT